>NZ_CACSJV010000004.1:0-147221 GCF_902706105.1 Curtobacterium sp. 18060
GGCGGGGCGCGCGCACGCGGTTTGCGACAGACCACGCGTCGATCGACTCGTGGATTGACGCAGAACGCGCTCCGGTCGTGCTACTTCGCCGCGACCACCTCGACGCTCGCCCCGGGGAACACTTTGTGCGTCTCCTCGGTCACCCGCGCCACGATCGGCGGGACGGCGGCCCCTCGCCCCGGGGTCTCGACGACGATCGACTGGTCGGCGGCGCGGTCCGACGGCGTGCCACCGCGTTCCCACGAGCAGCGGACGGCCGTGACCCCGCCGATGTGGTCGAGCGTGTCCGCCAGCACCAGGCGCTTCGCGGTCACCGTGCGCGAGTCGGAGACGCCCACCTCGAGGGCGCCGAGGTCGGCGATCGCGACGACCCGGACGCCGTTGCCACCGGCCGAGTCGGTCGCGCGGCTCAGCGTCTCGACCAGGTCGGTGCGCGCGGCAGGGTCGAGCGACGGGTCGGCCGTGATCGTCGCGGTGGCGTCGTAGCTCGCGAAGCCGGTCTTCTCGGCCGGGTGGTGGCGGACCTCGGTCACGCCCGGCACGTCGGCGAGCCGGTCGTCGAGGCGGTCGAGTGCCAGGTCCGGCCGGGGGAACACGCCGCCGATGCCGGTCTGCACGCTGCCGATGATGGTTCCGAGCACGAGGGCGATCACCCCGGCGACCACGACGGTGCTGCCGCCGATGACGAGCCAGGTGCGTGCCCGTTGCCCCATCGTGCGGGTCTGCACGCTGGCGGTCTCGGGGCCGAAGGCACGGTCGAGGTCGTCGTCCTGCTGGTCAGTGGCTTGCCAGCCACCCGGGTCGGTTCCGTCGGTCACCATGTCGCCCCCTGGTTCGGGTGCGTCGGAGCCTAGTCGCAGGACGGCCGCGCCGCCCGCTCAGCCCCGGCGTTCCAGCGGGTTCTGGTAGTCGAACGCGTACCGCCCGGGCCCGTCCGAGACGTCGTCGATCGGGTCGTCGAAGCGGACGAGCTCCGCGTGGAAGCGTTCGGGGTCCCAGCGGAACGAGTGGATCGAGCCGTTGCGGATCGGGGTGGCGTGCCGGTCGGCGGTGCCGGGCGCCGCCTCGTTGACCACGCTCCGGATCACCGCGCCGTGGGTGGCGACGACCACGACCCCGCCGTCGAAGCGCACCGCGATCTCACCGAGCGTCTCCGTGATGCGGGCGAGCAGCGCGGACCGGGATTCGCGGCCAGGGATGTCGTCGTGCGGGTACTCCGCCGTGACCTCGGTGTCGGTGAGCCCCTCGGCTTCGCCGTAGGAGCGTTCGGCCAGCCCGGCGTACGTCACGGGTGCCGCGAGCCCGAGCTGGTCGGCGATGATCGCCCCGGTCTCGGCGGCGCGGGACAGCGGCGAGGCGACGACGGCGTCGAACTGTCGGCGTGTGAGGAGTTCGGCGGCCTCGGTGGCCTGTCGCCGTCCGGTGTCGTTGAGCGGGATGTCGGTGGAACCCTGGATGCGGCGCTGCGCGTTCCAGTCGGTCTCACCGTGCCGGACCAGGTACAGGAGCGTCGTCACCCGTCGATCATCCCAGACGCCGCGGGACCGAGCCGCTCGGCCAGGTGTACCAGCGTCTCGGTCGTCCCGCCATCGAGCTTCACGGCGGCACGGCGGTCGCTGCGGGTCGCACCGCGGTTCACGATGACCACCGGGTACTTGCGGCGGGCAGCGTGGTCGACGAGCCGCACGCCGGAGTTCACCGTGAGCGACGACCCCACCACGAGCAGCGCCTCGGCGTCGGCGACGATCGACACCGCCTCGTGGAACTTCTCGGTGGGCACGAACTCGCCGAAGAAGACGACGTCGGGCTTGAGCATCCCGCCGCACACCGAGCAGTCCGGCACCACGAAGCGCTCGACGTCGGTGATCTCGACGTCGCCGTCGGGCTGCAGCTGCACCGAACCGGGCTCGTCGATCCACGGGTTGGCGCGGTCGATGGTCGTGGCGAGGTCGGCGCGGGAGAACACCTGCCCGCACGTCAAGCAGAGGGCGCGGTCCATCGACCCGTGGATCTCGACCACGCGGCGGGACCCGGCACGCAGGTGCAGGCCGTCGACGTTCTGCGTGATGACGCCCGTGACGACACCGGCATCCTCGAGGGCGGCGAGCGCCCGGTGCCCCTCGTTCGGTCGGGCGGCGGCGAAGCTCCGCCAGCCGAGGTGCGAGCCGGCCCAGTACCGCTGCCGTTTGGCGGCGTCGGCGCGGAACTCCTGGAAGGTCATCGGCTTGCGCACGACCCGCCCGGCGCCGCGGTAGTCGGGGATGCCGGAGTCGGTGCTCAGGCCGGCTCCGGAGAGCACGGCGACGCGCTTGCCGGCGAGCACCTCGAGCACGCGGTCGAGGTCCGCCGCGGTCGGCAGACCGGTCGGCTGACCGGTCGTCGCCCCGGTGGGCGGTCCGGTCGTCGACGCAGCATCATCCAGCACCCTGTTCACGGTACCCTCAACAGCCGACCGTCCCGGTCGCTTCCCCCTTCGGCGAGACGCGGCGAGACACCGGCCGGCACGCCAGCCGCGACACCGGCCAGCACGCAAGCCACGACACCGACCGGCGCCCACGAACGACCCCGAAACGAGCCCCGTGCACCCCGTCCGCATCGACTCCCTCGACGACCCCCGCCTCGACGACTTCGCCCGTCTGACCGACGTGGCGCTCCGCCGGGTGAGCGAACCGGAGGGCGGCCTGTACATCGCCGAGTCGAACACGGTCATCGAGCGCGCGGTCCGTGCCGGGCACACCCCGCGGAGCATCCTGGTGCAGGAGAAGTGGCTCGACAGCGTGCTGCCCCTGGTCGCCGACCACGACGGTCCGGTCTTCGTCGGCCCGGACACCCTGCTCGAGGAGCTCACCGGCTTCCGCATGCACCGTGGCGCGATCGCCGCCGTGCAGCGCCCCGAGCTGCCGACGGTCGCCGACGTGGTGCGGGACGCGAAGCTCGTCGTCGTGCTCGAGGACATCGTCGACCACACGAACGTCGGTGCCGTCTTCCGCAGCGTCGCCGGCCTGGGCGCGGACGCGGTCCTCGTCAGCCCGCGCTGCGCCGACCCGCTGTACCGCCGGAGCGTCCGGGTGAGCATGGGCACGGTCCTGCAGATCCCGTGGACCCGCATCGGCGAGTGGCCGGCAGCGGGCGAGGAACTGCGCGCGCAGGGCTTCCACCTCGCCGCGATGGCGCTCACCGACGAGTCGGTCGACCTCGCCGACTTCTCCCGTGACGTCCCCGGCAAGGTCGCGCTCGTCATGGGCACCGAGGGGCAGGGGCTGACGCCCGCCGCGATCGCGTCGGCCGACACCACGGTGCGGATCCCGATGGCGCACGGTGTCGACTCGCTCAACATCGCCGCGGCGAGCGCCGTCGGACTGTGGGCGGTCACCCAGGCCCAGCGGCTCGCCTCCTAGCGCCGCGACGAGCGGACCGGGAGGCGCGGCTCGCGTCAGTGCTGCAGCATCCGTCCGGCGCGGATCACCAGGGCACGGTCGGTGCCCGGTTCGCCGACCAAGCACACGCCGACGGGTGCGCCGTCCACGGTGAGGGCGGGAGCGCTGACCGCCGGCACGCCGCCGACGCTCGCGAGGCTCGTCATCGCCGTCGTCGCGGTCCGGGTGCGTTCGAGTGCCGCCGTGTCGGCGGCGATGAGCGGTGCAGGCCCGGGGACGGTCGGGAACAGCAGGGTCCGGCCGGCGAGGGCCGTGCGGATCGTCGCGCGGACGTCGGCGAGTCGTGCGACGGCGTCGGCGGTGGCTGCGGGGTCGTTCGCCCGGGCGGCGGCGAACCGGTCGCCGACGACGGTGCTCAGGCCGCCGGGGTGGGCGTCGATCCAGGCACCGTGGGCGGCGACGGCCTCGGCGGCCTGCACGAGGCGCAGCAGTTCACGCAGGTCGTCGAGGGGCGGGATCCCGAGGTCGGTGAGCTGCACGGTGCCGATCGGGCGCCCGTGCCCTGCGACGAAGGCGGTGAAGGCATCGGCGACGGCCGGCTCGACGAGGTCCAGGAGCTCGGCGGGCACGAGGAGCTCCGGCTCCGCAGGAGCGTCCGGATCCGACGGCACCGTGGCGTCGAGCGCCGCGAGCAGGACGTCGGCGCTCCGGGTGAGCCACCCCACCGTGTCGAACGACGGTGCGAGGGGGAGCAGCCCTTCGCGGGAGACCGTGCCGTGGGTCGTCCGGAGGCCCCAGAGTCCCTGGTACGAGGCGGGGACCCGCACCGATCCCGCGGTGTCCGTGCCGATCCCGATCTCGGCCGTGCCGAGACGGACGGCCGATGCGGATCCGCTGGACGAGCCTCCTGGCAGTCGGGTCGGGACCGCCCCGTTGGGCGGGGTGCCGTGGTGTTCGTTGCGTCCCGTCAGGTTGTAGGCGAACTCGTCGGTGCGCGCGATGCCGCGGACCGCGGCGCCGGCGTCGAGGAGCGCCGCGACGGCCGCTGCCGGCGTCGCCTGGACGGGGGACTCACGCAGGTAGGTCGGGTTGCCGGCGCCGACGGGCTGGCCGGGGACGGCGTAGAGGTCCTTCACCGCGACGGTGAGCCCGTCGAGCGGTCCGGACGCGGTGGGGGCGACGAGCGGGTCGCCGACGGCGCGCCAGACGGTGGTGTCGAAGGCCTTCGGGCGGCCGGTGACGTGGGCTGCCTCGATGCGCCAGCGCGGACCGGCGTCGCCGTGGTCGCTGTTGCTGTCGCTGTTGCTGTTGCTGTCGCTGTCGCTGTCGCTGTCGCGTCGCCACAGCTGCGTCTGGAGGCCCTGCCCGCCCGCCGCGAACTCGGACACCGACACGACGAGGGCGAGTCCCTCGGCCAGGGGGCGGACCTCGACGCGCGACAGCGACCGGGCCAGGACACCACCCCGTGCACCGCGGAACGCGCTGATCGCGTCGTGCCCGACGAGCAGGCCGCGGTCGTCACCGCGCATCGTGCCGGGGGCGTCGACGAACGCGGCGTCGAGCGCGTCGAGGTCGTTCGCGGCGAGGGCGGCCTCGTACGCGTCGAGCGCGTCGAGCAAGCCCTCCGGTGCCGCGGTGCTCGTCTCGTGCGTGCTCGTCTCGTGCGGGCTCATCGTGCGGGCTCCTCGAAGTCGGCCTTGCGGATGCGGGCGTGCGCGCCGGTGACCAGGTCGACCACCTGCGAGATGTTGAAGTCCGTCGCCGCCGACAGGTAGGCGTACGCCAGGTGCGGCTCCATGCCCCAGCGGGCACCGAGGATCGCGACCGCGTGCCGGACACAGGCGCGGACGGCCTCGTCGAGGTCCGGGTCCATGCCCGTCGGCACGAGGAACTCGTGGGTCTCGACGAGCGGCCAGACCAGGTCGCCGAACTGCTGCGCGGCCTCGGCGGCGGGTGTCACGTCGAACCGGACGGTCGCGCGGAGCGACGCCTCCATCGCGGTGAGCGCGACCTCGCCGTCCCCCTGCGCGAAGTGCGGGTCACCGACGAACGCGAGCGCGCCGGGGACCAGGACCGGCAGGTGCAGCTGCGCGCCGACCTGCAGCAGGTTCACGTCGACGTTGCCGCCGTGCCGGCCCGGCGGCACCGAGTGCAGCCGCTCGCCGGGGGTGGCGACGCCCATGATCCCGAGGAAGGGGGCGAGCGGGAAGTGCGCGAAGCAGTCGCCGGCACCGGTCAGGGGGATGCGGCCCCGCTGACCCGCGGCCGTCTCGACCACGTCGGCGAAGACGCTGACCGTGGTGCCGTCGACCGGGTACTCGCCGTGCAGGGCGCCGCGGCCGTGCCGGTTCGACACGACGCCGTAGTGCACCCGTGGCAGTGTCTCGAGCACCGTCATGGTCAGGACGTCGCCCGGCTCGGCGCCCGCGATGGCGATCGGACCGGAGACGACGTGCGGGCCGTCGGTGGCGGGGTCCCGGTGGCCGCTCCTGGCGATCGCGACGGCGTCGTCCAGCACGTGCTCCGCGGCGACACCGTGCGACGCGAAGTACGCGCGGGGGTCACTGCCCTGGTCGGGCAGGATCCCTTCGTGGCTGACGGTGTCGATCGTGACGTCCTCGCCGGACGCGATCGTGATGACCGGGCGGTCGTCGGCGTTCGGCAGCCGACCCCACAGGACTGTGTCCGGGTCGACGGGGAGGTAGTGGCCGGACCGGATCGGGCCGGCGCCGGGCTGCAGGGTCGGGATCGCGGGGGTGTGCGTGGTCATCGGTCGGCCTTCCGTTCGACGAGGTGGGCGACGTCGGCGAGGTGGGCGGTCATCGCGTCACGGGCGCCGTCCTCGTCGTGTCGTCGGATGCAGTCGAGGATCCGTTCGTGCCAGACGAACGACGAGCGGCGACCTTCGCTGGTGCTGTGCGACCGCGCACGGACGTCCTGCACCCACCCGCTGCTGAGCTCGCACAGGGACACCAGCAGCGGGTTGCCGGAGGTGCGCGCGACCTGTACGTGGAAGGCGACGTCCTGTGCCAGCGACTCCTCGGGACTGAGTCCCGCGTGCGTGGCGGCGAGGATGCGTTCGAGGGCGAGCAGGTCCGCTTCGCCGGCACGGACGGCGGCGAGACCGGCGACCCGGGGTTCGACCACCGTGCGGAACTCGGCGACGTGCTCGGCCCGTCGCGCCAGGTCGTCGCCGTGCGCTGCGCCCGACTGCTGTTCGAGCAGGGCGGTCGCCTCCTCGGAGCGCGGCAGCACGACGGTGCCACGGCCGGGTGTCCGGGAGACGAGTCGGCGGCGCTCGAGCTCCTGCATGGCCTCACGCACCGTGGTGCGGGACACGGCGAGGTCCTCGGCCAGGGTCCGTTCCGGCGGGAGCTTGTCGCCGGGTGCCAGGTCCTCGAGCACCAGGCGGGCCAGGTGCGCGGCGGTCGCGGCGCTCAGGGTGCGGCCTCTCTGCATGGACAGGAGCCTAGGGTCCGTTGGTCCGCTTGGTTCATTGGTACGACCAACTTTTACACGCTCGTCACACGTGGCGTCCGAGTCGGAAACACGGCGGGCGAAGGGTGGGTCACGTCCGAATCCATCCCGATCCGAGGAAGACCCCACCATGGACCTGATCCTGCGCACGGCCCGCCTGACCGACGGCCGCCTGGTCGACGTCCACGTCGCCGACGGCACGATAGTCCGGGTCGCCGAGGCGGGTACCGAGGTCGCCGAAGCGGGCACAGAGGTCGCCGAAGCGGGCACGGAGGTCGAGCCGACCGAGGCGGCGCACGTCGTGGACTGTGCCGGTCGCGTCGTGATCCCCGGGCTCATCGAGGCCCACCTGCACGTCGACAAGGCACTGCTCGACCGCGAACGGCCGAACCCCGACGGCACCCTCGCCGGCGCGATCGCGGTGACGGGGGAGCTCAAACGCGGCTTCACCCACGACTCCGTCCGTGACCGCGCCCGGACCCTGCTCGACCAGGCGATCGCCAACGGCACGACACTCGTCCGGGCGCACCCCGACGTCGACCCCGTCGTCGGACTGACCGGCGTCGAGGTGCTCCTCGCCCTGCGCGACGAGTACCGCGACGCCCTGGACCTGCAGATCGTCGCGTTCCCGCAGGAGGGCATCGCGAAGGCGCCGGGCACGCTCGCCCTGCTCCGCCAGGCGCTCGCCGCCGGGGCCGACGTGATCGGTGGCTGCACCTACAACGAGGCGACCCTGGCCGCATGCCACGAGCACGTCGAGACCGTCCTCGACCTCGCCGAGGAGTTCGCCGTGCCGGCCGACCTGCACGCCGACTTCGCCGACGACACGTCGGACCCGCGGTTCGCCCTCGCCGGGCACATCGCCGACCGTGTCGCCGCTCGCGGGCTACGGGACCGGGTCGCCCTCGGACACGTGACCTCGCTCGCCAGTCTGCCCCCGGTCTCGCGCAGCGCCGTGCTCGCGAAACTCGCCGCAGCGGGTGTCGCGGTGGTGCCGCTGCCCGCCACGGACCTGCACCTCGGCGGTCGCTCGGACGACCGAGACGTCCGCCGAGGGGTCGTCCCGGTGCGCGAGCTCTGGGACGCCGGCGTCACGAGCGCCTACTCGTCGAACAACGTCCGCAACGCGTTCACGCCGTTCGGCAACGCGGACCTGCTCGACATCGGGTTGCTGCTCGCGCAGGTGGGGCACCTGTCCGGCCCGGCCGACCTCGGGCGTGTGCTCGAGATGGCCACGTCGTCCGCGGCCCGCGTCGTCGGGGTCGCCGACACCCACGGCATCCGGCCCGGAGCCGCCGCCGACCTCGTCGTCCTGTCGACGACCGACCCCGCGGGCGTCCTGCTCGACCGCCCCGACCGGAACCTCGTGTTCAAGCGCGGCCGCGTCGTCGCGGAGACCACCAGGACCACCCGACTCACCACCGGGTCCACCACTCGATCGAAGGAGCTCACCCATGCGTGAACGGATCCCCCACGAGATCGTCGCCTCGGTCCTCGCCGGCACCACGGCGTTCATCGGCGGCAACGCGCTGCACCTGCCCACCTGGGCGATCTTCATCAGCTGGGCGGGGATGTTCCTGCTCGGGGCGAAGCCCACGCTTCGGAACGCCACCCGGCTCTGGGCGGCGATGCCGATCGGGTCCGCCTTCGGCCTCGTGATCGTGCTGCTCGACCAGCGGTTCGGCACGGTGCTCGGCGAGGGGCAGGCCGCGCAGAACACCGTGCTCGCGCTGCTCATCCTGGTCGTCAACTGCGCGCTGATGTACACGGGTCGGACGCGGCTGTTCGGGCTCGTGCCCGGCATGTTCCTCGGGTTCGCGTCCTTCTTCGCCACGTGCTTCGGCGGCTTCGGGTTCGATCCGGGCAACGCGTGGGCGGCATGGGCGTCGGTCGTCGTGATGAACGCGCTCGGTCCGGTGTTCGCGTACCTGTCCCGGCGGCTGACGTTCGCGCGGCCGACCCAGCCCGGCGCGACGACGGACACGCCCACGACGACCCCCGCCGTCGAGCAGCCGGTCGCAGCCAGGGTCTAGGCACCGACCGGTACGCTCGGTTCCCGTGTCACGAGTCGTCCGTCGCCCCCGCTCCGCCGTCCGGAGGCCCGTGACGATCTCCGTCGTCGCGGTCCTGGTGCTCGTCGCCGGGTACCTCGTGGCCGCCGCCGTCGTGCCGTTCGGTCCGGCGAGCGCCGCGACCACCACGTACTCGGCCCCGACGTCGAGCGTGCCGGCGCTGAGCTTCCCCGGCTACGGCGCCACCGCGGTCGAGGCCACCGACTTCCCGGAGAGCCTGCGCACCAGCGGTGACACGAAGCCCCGGTCGATCGCGAGCATCACCAAGATCGTCACGGCGCTCGTGGTCCTCGACGAGAAGCCGATGGCGGCGGGGGAGTCCGGGCCCGCGATCACCTTCACGCCGAAGATGGAGTCGCTCTACGCCAAGTACGCGGCGATGAACGGCGAGGTCGCGCCGATGCCCGCCGGCCTGAAGCTCACCGAGCACCAGGCGTTCCAGGTGATGCTCATGAAGTCGGCGAACAACTACGCCGGCGCCCTCGCCATCTGGGCCTTCGGGTCGATCGCCGAGTACGAGCAGGCGGCGACGAAGTGGCTCGAGGAGCACGACCTCGACGACACCACGATCCACGAGCCGACCGGTCTCGACCCGCAGAACACCTCGACCGCGACCGACCTGGTCGACCTCGGGCAGCTCGCCCTCGCGAACCCGGTGGTGAAGGAGATCGTCGGTACCAAGGACGTCACGATCCCGACGGTCGGCGAGATCGAGAACTCGAACAAGCTGCTCGGCCTGGACGGCATCGAGGGCATCAAGACCGGCACCCTCGACGAGGCCGGCGCATGCCTGCTGTTCGCCGCGACCTACGAGCGCGGCGGCCGCGACGTCACCGTCATCGGCGTGATGCTCGGCGGGGTCGACCACGACTCGCTCGACGTCGACGTGCAACGGCTGCTCCGGTCGGTCGCGGACAACTTCCAGGTCGTGCCCCTGACCCACGCCGGCCAGACCTTCGGCTCGTTCTCCACCCCCTGGCAGGACGAGGCCGACGCCGTCACCGCGAAGGCGGCCGAGGTCCTCGTCTGGGGCAAGACGAAGGTCCGGGCGAAGGCGCACCTCGACGAGGTCACCCTCGGGACGAAGGGCGAGCAGGTCGGGAAGGTCCGCTTCACGGTGACGAACCACGACCCGGTCACGGTGCCGCTCGTGCTCGAGCGGACGATCGACGACCCCGGCGTCTGGTGGCGCTGGACGAACCCGTTCCAGGGCTGACGGTGCTCGCGCGCTGACGCGCACCACCCGGAGTCCGTACTGTCGGACGGGTGACGACGACGAAGACGTTCCCCCGGACCACCCCCTCCGCCCTCGACATCGACGCCCGCGGTGTGCTCGCGTTCGTCGACGCCCTCGAGTCGACCCCCGGCGTCGAGCCGCACAGCCTGATGCTGCTCCGCCACGGCCGGGTCGTCGCCGAGGGGTGGTGGCAGCCGTACGCGGCCGACCGGGTGCACCTGCTCTACTCGCTCAGCAAGAGCTTCACCGCAGCGGCGGTGGGCATCGCCGTGCGCGAGGGACTGATCGAACTCGACGCGACCGCACTGTCGTACTTCCCCGAGCTCGACGACGAGATCACGGACGAACGCAGCCGCCGCATCCGGGTCCGGCACCTGCTCGCGATGGCGAGCGGGCACCGCGAAGAAGCACTCGACCGAGCACGCGCCGCCGACCCGACGAACCTCGTCCGCGGCTTCCTGCTCACGCCGCCGGACGAGGAGCCCGGCTCGCTCTTCACCTACAACCAGCCGTGCACGTACACGCTCGCCGCGATCGTCCGGCGGGTCAGCGGCGGTTCGCTGGTCGACTACCTGCGTCCCCGTCTGCTCGACCCGCTCGGCATCGACGACCTCGCCTGGCGCCGCGACGAGTCCGGCGGCGAGCTCGGCTTCAGCGGCTGCTACACCACGACGTCGGCGGTCGCCGCGCTCGGGCAGCTGTACCTGCAGCGCGGCGTCTGGGAGGGCGAGCGGATCCTCGACGAGGACTGGGTCGCGGCCGCCACGCGCAAGCAGATCGACAACCTCGACGAGGAGAACCCGGACTGGTCGCAGGGCTACGGCTTCCAGTTCTGGATGGCCCGCCACGGCTTCCGCGGCGACGGCGCCTACGGTCAGTTCTGCGTCGTCCTGCCGGAGCACGACGTCGTCCTCGCGATCACGGGGCAGAGCCTCGACATGCAGGCGGTCCTCGACGCGGCCTGGCAGCACCTGCTGCCCGCCGTCGACCGTCCGTCCGACACGGGTTCGGACACCGCCCTGGAGGCACGGCTCACCTCCCTGGGACTGCCCGCGGTGAGTGGCGCCGCGGTCCCCGAGCACGTGGCCGGTCGTGCGCTCCGCGTGCTGCCCGGTGCGGCGCTCGACGCCGTGGGCTTCGACCGAGGGACCCACGGGATCCGGCTGACCGTGTCGGCCGACGGAGCGTCGGCGTCGGTGCCGGTCGGCGAGGGGGAGTGGGCCGTCGAGGGTGCCCTCGCAGCGAGCGCCGCGACCCAGCCGGACGGCGCCGTGCTCGTCGCGCTCCGTTTCGTGGAGACACCACACCTGCTGTGGCTCCGCGTCGACCTCGCTGCCGGCACGGTCGGCACGACGTGGGAGACCGAACCGCTGCACGACGGCGCGCTCACGCTGCACCGGCCCGCCGACTGACCTGCGCCGACCACAGGGTGCACGACCCGGTTCGCGCCCCCGGGCCGTCATCGCGCCCTGGGGAGTCGGGGCGCGATGACCGTGGTGGGGCGCGGTCGGGAGGCGTGCGGACTCGGATGGCCCTCGTTCCGCTACGGGGTGTCGGACTTGTGCTCGACGACGTCCTGCAGTTCGGGGCGCTTGGCGGAGACACCGTCGCCCGACGAGGTGTGCTTGATGCGCCGGACGACCCACGGCACCAGGTACTCCTTCGCCCAGCCGAGGTCCTCGGCGCGGGCCTCACGCCACGGCCGCGCCTCGAGCGGTTCGGGGTTGAACGGCTCGAGGCCGTGCGGCACGCCGAGGGCGTCGAGCACCGCGGCGGCGATCGTGGCGTGCCCCGTGGGGGAGTGGTGCAGCCGGTCCGGTGCCCACATGCGCGGGTCGCGGAGCACCCGGAGCGCCCACATGTCCGCCACCAGTGCGCCGTGCTTCAGGGCGATCGCGTGCAGGTTCTCGTTGTAGATCGCCGTCTTGCCGCGCACCATGCCGAGCACCGGCGTCATGCCGACGTCGGGCCCGGTGAACAGGACCACGGTGGCGCCGTCGCTCCGCAGCCTGGACACCATGGCGTCCACCCGCTCGGCGAGTTCGTCCGGATCGGAGCCCGGCCGGATGATGTCGTTGCCCCCGGCGGAGACCGTGACCAGGTCCGGACGGAGCGCGAGCGCCGGTTCGACCTGCTCGTCGATGATCTGCTGCAGCAGCCGCCCGCGGATCGCCAGGTTGGCGTACGCGAAGTCGTCGGACCCGTGGGCGAGCACCTCGGCGACCCGGTCCGCCCAGCCACGGTTCCCCCCGGGGACGGTGGGGTCGGGGTCGCCGATCCCCTCGGTGAACGAGTCACCGATCGCGACGTACCTGGACCACGGATGACGATCTGACACGCTCCGGACCATAGTCTCGTGCCATGACGAAGGCCAACACGGGCGCAGCCGCCGGTGCGGACGCCGGCACGGACGCAGCCGCCTGGACCGTGCCGGACGACCTGCTCGCCCGCATCGCCGAACGCGCCCCCGGGTACGACGCCGCGAACGCGTTCTGCGCCGAAGACCTCGAGGAACTCCGCGCCGCGGGCTACCTGCGCATCGGGGTGCCGGTGGCGCAGGGTGGCTCCGGTCTCGGCCTCCGCGCCACGGTCGGTGTCCAGCGGACCCTCGCCCAGGCCGCACCGGCGACGGCACTCGGCCTCGGGATGCACCAGGTGTGGGTGCAGGCGGCGCGCGCCGTGACCGCGCGAGGTGCGTCGTTCCTCCAGGCCGTCACCGACCACGCGTCGGACGACCACCTGCTGGCCTTCGGGGTGAGCGAACCCGGCAACGACGCCGTCCTGTTCGACTCGTCGACGACGGCGGAGCCGGACGGCGACGGCGGGTACCGCTTCACCGGTACCAAGGTCTTCACCTCGCTCGCACCGGCGTGGGACGTCCTGAGCGTGTTCGGCAAGGACACCTCCGGCCCGGAACCGCGGCTGGTGCACGGCTTCGTGCTCCGGTCCGACGGCGACGTCGAGCACCTGGACGACTGGGACACCCTCGGCATGCGTGCCACGCAGAGCCGCACGACGAAGCTGCACGGCGTGCACGTCCCCGCCGACCGCATCGTGCGGTCGCTGCCGGTCGGGCCGAACCAGGACCCGCTCGTGTTCGGGGTCTTCGCGGCGTTCGAGCTGCTCATCGCTTCGGTGTACGTCGGGATCGCCGAACGTGCGATCACGCTGGCGGTGTCCGGCGTCGGACGTCGCGTCGCGGCCGACGGCTCGCTCCGGTCGCTGGACCCGGACGTCCGGCGTGCGATCGCGGACCTGCGCGGTGCCGTCGACGCGATCACCCTGCAGGTCGACGCGCTCGCCCGGTCGGTGGACGAACAGGACGACCTCGGCGCCCGGTGGTTCCCGCTGCTCGTCGGCACGAAGGCGCGGGCGGTGGACACCGCGCAGCACGTGGTGGACGAGGCGATGCGGGTCGTCGGGGGCTCGGCGTTCCGGTCCTCGAGCGAACTCGCCCGCCTGGCGCGCGACGTCCGGGCCGGCCAGTACCACCCGTCGTCGCGGGACTCGGCGGCGCGCACGCTCGCGGCGTCGGTGCTCGGCCCGCCCGCCTGACGCGGACGCGTGCGGCCTGGAGCGGTCGCGCGCCCGGCCTGGAGCGGTCGCGCGCCCGGCCCGGTGCGGTCGCGCGCCCGGCCCGGTGCGGTCGCGCGCCCGGCCCGGTGCGGTGCGGTGCGACGGTCGCACGGTGCAGAGCGCGTGAGTCCGTGCGAGGTTGCCCGCCTCGTGCAGCCCTGTAGCGCCGCACGGAGCGATCAACCCGGCACGGATCGGCGACGGTAGCACGGTGCTCCGGGGCCAGGGCGACGGCCGCACGGTGCGGGACTTGTGAGCCCGTGCGAGGTTGCTCGCCTCGTGCGGCCCTGTAGCGCCGCACCGAGCGATCAACCTCGCACCGAGCGCCGAAGGCCGCACCGTGCGGCCGCCGCCCGCGCAGCCGGATAGTTAGCATCCGGTACGATTGGCCTCCCGAGCGCAGAGGAGGCGGCCGACTCGTGCCGAGGACCGACACCACGAACCGGACCCCTCCCCGTCGACGGACACGCTCCCGGCGGCTCGCCGACGTGGTCCTCGCGCTCGACCCCGGGCTCGTGAAGACCGACGGTGCCCTCCGCACCCTGGTCGCGGTGCCCGCCGGCATGGCCGTGGGGTACGCCGTCGCGACCGCGTTCGGCCTGCCCGCGATCCTGGGCGTGATGATCGGCGCGATGCCCGCGTTCATCACGTGCCTGGTCATCGTCGACCCGAGCACCGGCCGGACGGCTGCCCGCACGGGAGCCGTCCTCGTGCCGTTCGTCGTCGCCCTGGCCGGCAGCATCGCCCTGCAGCCGTTCCGGCTCCTCGAGCTCGTGCTCATCGTCGTGCTGCTGTTCCTGCAGTTCGCCGCGGCCGCGTGGGGTGCGTGGGCCGCCGACGCCGCGATCGTCGGGTTCGCCGGGTACCTGTGCGGGCTGCTCCTCCCGCTGCCCGAGACGAGCGTCGTGCCGCTCGGCCTCGTCGTGGCCGCCTCGCTCGCCGCGACGGTCCTGGTCCGCTTGGTGCTCCGACCGGACGCGCACCGTACCCTGTTGCGCACCCGCCGTGGCTTCGTCGCCCGTGGCTCGGCCGTGCTCGAGGCCGCTGCCGCCGTCCTCGCCGCGGCGGACGACCCGTCCGCACGACGCCGCACCCTGCGCCGCCTCCGTCGCAGCCGCGACCGGTACCACGAGATCGCGTTGACGGTCGACGGGATGCTCGCCGCGAGCGGGGTGGACGCCGACACCACGGCGGAGGAACTCCACCGGCTCGTGTTCGACACGCACTTCGCCGTCGACGAGCTCGGGCGCGGTGCCGGTGCCCTCGTCGAGCACGGCGCGCCGTCGGACGTCCGGCACGCCGCGCTCCGTGCCGTCACGATCGTCCTGCGCCACGGCGGCGGGCACGGCGAGGACGCCGCGCAGACACTGCTCGCCCGCTACGGCATCACGGCGTCCGCCGGCGACCCCGGCTCGCGCACGACGGCCGTCGTCCGTCGGATGGCCGCCGAGTTCACCGACCTGCAGGGCGCCGGACTGCGGTGGCGCGAGCTCCGCGACGAACTGCCGCACCGCGGCGACGGCGTCGCGTTGGCAGCGCCCTTCGTCACGCCCGTCGTCCTCGCCGGCGGCCGCCCTGCCGGAGCCGTGCCGGTGCTGGCCGACACCGTCGCCGACGGCCCCTGGCGCCGCTGGCGACTCTCCGTCTCGCTGCGCACCGCGGTGCACGCCGCGATCGCCGTCGCGATCGTCGAGCCCCTCGCGCTGCTGCTCGACGGCCCGCGGTTCTACTGGGGCGTGATCGGCGTGATGATCGTCCTCGCCGGCACGAACACCACGCACGAGCGGGTCCGCAAGGGCCTGCACCGTGCCGTCGGCACGGTCGTCGGCGGCGCCGTCGGCATCGTCCTCGTGCACGTCGTCGGCACGGCGCACCCCTGGTTCACGCTCGTGCTCGTCTGCGTCCTGCTCGCGGTCGGCACGTACGGCTTCGGCGGCGTCTACTCGGTCTGGGTCGCGTGCCTGGTCGTCGTCCTGTGCCAGGTGTACGCGTTCTCCGGCAGCTTCACCGACTCGCTCGTCCCGATCCGCCTCGCCGAGAACCTGCTCGGCGCCGCGGTCGCCGTGCTCGTGAGCGCCGTCGTCCTCCCGATCGCCACCCGGGCCGTCATCCGACGGGCCGTGCGCCGGCAGCTGACCGCGGTCCGGGCGTTCGTGCTCGCGCTGGTCGGGGTCGATGCAGACGCCGAGGCGGACGCGACCGACGGTGCGGGCGCGAGCCGGGCCTCCCGGTCCGCCGACACGGCCACCGACGCCGCCGCACCCGACCTGCGCGCACGATCGCGCGCCGTCGACGCGGCCACCTACCAACTGGACGCCGTCCTGCGCCCGATGGTGCGGTTCCCGACGGGCGGACCCGCCCGCGCGGACGCCAGGACCCAGACGTCCCTGCAGGCGGCGGCGACGTTCGCGCGCGAGGCGGCCGGGAGGCTCGGCTCGCCCCCGCAGGACCCGCCCGCCGCCCTGGTCGGTGCCGCCCACCGCCTCGCCGCGTCGATCGCGGACCTGGCCGACGGCATCGTGGCCGTGCCCCGGTCCGCCGCGCCGGCGCCGGTCTGGGCGCGGGTCGGCGACCGGCTCGACACGGCGGTGGACGCGGCGGCGGGTGGTCCGGACCAGCAGACCGTCGAGGTCGCGGCGCACGCGCTGGGCCGCATCGACGAGGCGCTCGCGCTGCTGGCCGACCGACACCGGGCGACCGTGCTCGGCGAGACCGCCACGCGTTCGGCGGCCACCGGCGCACGGTGAGGCCGGCGATGTCGGTGGTCCCTGGCATCATCTCGGTGTGAGCAAGCAGGACGGAAGCAACCGGCTCGTCTCCGACGCACCGGTGGACGACGTCTCGGCGACCGTGCTGCACGTCGACATGGACGCCTTCTTCGCGTCCGTCGAACTGCTCGACCGACCCGACCTGGTGGGTCTGCCGGTCATCGTCGGCCACGACTCCGACCGCTCCGTGGTCACCGCTGCCACCTACGAAGCCCGTCGGTACGGCGTGAACTCCGCCATGCCGATGGCCATCGCGAAGCGCCGCTGCCCGAACGCGATCATCGTCGAGCCGCACTTCGAGAAGTACCGCGACCAGTCCGCCGCGGTGATGGCGGTCTTCGACCGGTTCACGCCGCGGGTCGAACGGCTCGGCATCGACGAAGCGTTCCTCGACGTCGCCGGCGCGCTCCGGCTGTACGGCACGCCGTGGGAGATCGGACGGGCCATCCGGCGCACGGTCCACGCCGAGACGGGCCTGCACTGCTCGGTCGGCGCCGCGTCGACCAAGTTCGTGGCGAAGCTCGCATCGAGCCGGTCCAAGCCGGACGGGCTGCTCGTCGTGCCCGCGGCCGACACCATCGCGTTCCTGCACCCGCAGCCGGTCTCGGCGCTGTGGGGCGTGGGCGGCAAGACGCAGGAGACCCTCGAGCGCCGCGGCATCCGCACCGTCGGCGACCTCGCGAACACGCCCCTCGGGTCGCTCGTGTCCGCGCTCGGGCCAGCCGGTGGCCAGCGCCTGCACGACCTGTCCTGGGGGCGCGACCCGCGCGTCGTCGACACCGGCGTGGGCGAGAAGTCCATCGGGCACGAGGTCACGTTCGGCCACGACCTGACCGAGCGGGACGACGTCGCGCGCGAGCTCCTGCGCCTCGCCGACAAGGTCGCCGTCCGCCTGCGCCACGCCGACGTGCAGGCCCGCACCGTCGCGCTCAAGGTCCGCTACACCGACTTCACCACGCTCACCCGGTCGCGCACCCTCGCCGAGCCCACCGACGTCGCCAAGCGGCTGCACCGCGAAGCCGTCGAGCTGTACGACGTGCTGCACCGACCGGGCAACCGGATCCGGCTCATCGGGGTCCGCGGCGAGAACCTCGTGCCGGCCGCCGCGAGCAACGCGCTCTGGGACGACGACGCGCCGTGGCGCGAGACCGAGACCACGGTCGACGCGGTCGCCGCGCGCTTCGGCGCAGGCGTGCTGCGACCGGCATCCCTGGTCCGCCGGACCCCCGACGGCCACGTCCCGCACGCCAGGCAGGACTGACGGTGGCGGTAGAATCAGGTCCAGTGAGCGCAGCGGAGTACGAACAGCAGCAGCCCGCCACGCTGTGGGCCGAGTCGGGGGACGACCACACGTCGTCGACGTCTTCGTCGTCGGTGTCCGCGCAGTCATCGGCGCACGCCGACGCCGTCGCACGGGACGAAGCCGACGCAGCCGCACTGGCCGAGGCAGCCGGCAACTCGGCCGTCCAGCACCTGTCGCCGGCGTTCCCGGACCGAGCCGCGTGGGGCACCGCGTCGAAGCTCCGGGCGTGGCAGGTCGAAGCCCTCACGAAGTACTTCGAGTCCGAGCCGCGTGACTTCCTGACGGCCGCGACACCCGGCGCCGGCAAGACGACGTTCGCGCTCCGACTGGCCACCGAGCTGCTGGCGCGCGGGACCGTCGACCGCATCGTGGTCGTCGCCCCCACCGAGCACCTGAAGCGGCAGTGGGCGGACTCCGCCGACCGCGTGGGCATCCGCATCGACCCGATGTTCAAGAACGGCGACGGCATGTTCGGCCGGCACTACCAGGGCGTCGCGATCACGTACGCCCAGGTCGGCATGAACCCCGAGGTGCACAAGAAGATCACCGAGGGCGGGCGCACCCTGGTCGTCCTCGACGAGGTCCACCACGGCGGCGACGCACTCACCTGGGGCGACGGCATCAGGGAAGCCTTCTCCGGTGCCACCCGACGGCTCTCGCTGTCCGGCACGCCGTTCCGGTCCGACACCGCGCCGATCCCGTTCGTCCAGTACGCCCCCGACGAGCAGGGCATCCGCACTTCGATCTCCGACTACAACTACGGCTACGGCCGGGCGCTCAAGGACGGCGTCGTCCGGCCGGTGCTGTTCATGGCCTACGCCGGCCAGATGCGCTGGAAGACCCGGATGGGCGACGAGATGTCGGCTTCCCTGGGCGAACAGGTCACGAAGGACATCACCGCGCAGGCCTGGCGCACCGCGCTGTCGCCCGAGGGCGAGTGGATGCCGGCCGTGCTGTCCGCCGCCGACAAGCGCCTGACCGAGGTGCGCCGTGGCGTGCCCGACGCCGGCGGTCTGGTCATCGCGACGGACACCACCACGGCCCGCGCCTACGCCCGGATCCTGCAGCAGATCACGGGGGAGCGGCCGACGGTCGTCCTGTCCGACGAAGCCGCCGGGTCCAGCCGGATCAGCGCGTTCGCCGACGACACCTCGCGGTGGATGGTCGCCGTGCGCATGGTGTCCGAGGGCGTCGACGTCCCACGGCTCTGCGTCGGCGTGTACGCCACGAGCGCGAGCACCCCGCTGTTCTTCGCCCAGGTGATCGGCCGCTTCGTGCGTGCTCGGCGCCGTGGCGAGACCGCCTCGGTGTTCCTGCCGAGCGTGCCCGGACTGATGGCACTGGCGGCGACGCTCGAGCTCGAACGCGACCACGCCCTCGACCGTCCGAAGGACGCCGACGACGGCATGTACAACCCCGAAGACGCAATGGTGGCCGAGGCCAACAAGGAAGACCGCGCGTCCGAGAGCCTGCTCGAGGTCCAGCCGTTCGAGGCGCTCGACTCGCAGGCGTCGTTCGACCGCGTCCTCTACGACGGCGGCGAGTTCGGCACCGGCGGCGAGGTCGGGTCGCTCGAGGAACTCGACTTCATCGGCATCCCGGGGCTCCTCGAACCCGACCAGGTGCGCGACCTGCTCCGGGCGCGCCAGGCGACCCAGGCGAAGCGCTCCAAGGGCCGGGCGGTCAAGGACGGCCAGCCGAAGGCCGCCGAGCCCGAGAACCGCCCGATGTACATGACCATCAAGGAGCAGCGGACCGAGCTCGCGCGACTCGTGTCGATCTGGTCCCGGCACTCCAACGAGCCGCACGGCTCCATCCACGCCGAACTCCGGCGCATCAGCGGTGGGCCGGCCGTGGCACAGGCGAGCATCGAGCAGATCCAGAAGCGCATCGACGTCCTGCGCTCCCGCATCGGCGGGCGCCGGTGACGGGTCCGGTCCGGGCGGTCTGCCCGTGATCGAGTCCGTCGACGACCGCACCTGGTACGTCAAGCGCGACGCGGAGTCCTCCCCAGAGGCGATCATCGACCGGTTCGGCGGTGGGTACCGGTTGCGACGGTTCTCGCTGACCGAGTCCCGACGCACCGCGCACGGGGTCTACATGGGTCTCGACCTCGCCGAGACGGCCTGGTGGCGACTCCGAGAGCGCTGATTCGCTCAGGAAGTGCGGCGTTCATGACGTTGACGGCCCGTATCCGGTAGACCGGAGGAATGGCAGACTCGATCCCTCACGTCCTCGTCCTCGGCGGCGGCTCCGCTGGCTACAGCACCGTCAAGCAGCTGCAGAAGCACGCCGCGACCGTGCCCATGCGCATCACGCTCGTGGACCAGAACACCTACTACACGTACCTGCCGTTCCTGCCCGAGGTCGCCGGCGGCCACATCGCCCCGAAGGACGTGACCGTCGAGCTGCGCCGTGCGCTCCGCAAGACGCGCGTCATCCAGGGCAAGGTCACCGGCATCTCGTCGAAGGACAAGACCGTCTCGATCGCGACCGCCGGTGGCGACGACCGCACGCTCGGCTACGACCAGCTCGTCGTCGCGCTCGGCTCGGTCACCCGCACCTTCCCGACCCCCGGGCTCGAGGAGTACGGCGTCGGCTTCAAGAGTGTGGAAGAGGCCGCCTACGTGCGCGCCAAGCTCCTCGACAACATCGCCAAGGCCGCTGCCACCCGTGACGAGGACGAGCGTCGTCGTCTGCTGACCAGCGTCTTCGTCGGCGGTGGCTACACCGGCGTCGAGGCGATCGGCGAGCTGTTCGACGTCTCGCAGGCCGCCATCAAGACCTACCCGTCGCTCGCGGGCGAGCAGCCCCGCTGGATCCTCATCGACGCGCTCGACCGTGTCGCGCCCGAGGTCGGCCCGGAGCTGTCCAAGTGGACGCTCGAGTCGCTCCGCGCCCGCGGCATCGACGTGCGCCTGAAGACCACCATGCCGAGCGCCGAGGGCGGCATCGTCAAGCTCTCCGACGGCGACGAGATCCCGACCGGGCTGCTCGTCTGGACCGCTGGCGTGAAGCCGAACCCGCTGCTCGACGCCTCCGACCTGCCCCGCGGACCGAAGGGGCACCTCGCCGCCAACGCGAAGCTCCAGGTCGAGGCCGAGGACACGCACGAAGTCGTCCCGGGTGTCTGGGGTCTCGGCGACGTCGCACAGGTGCCCGACCTGACCGCCGACAAGCAGCCGGCGTTCTACCCGCCGAACGCGCAGAACGCCGTCCGTCAGGCCGTCGTCGCGGCGGACAACGTCGTCGCGACGATCACCGGCAAGCCCCTCGAGGAGTACCGCCACCCCTCGATCGGCACGGTCGCCTCGTACGGTGTCGCGAAGGGTGCCGCGAACATCAAGGGCATCAAGATGACGAACCTGCTCGCCTGGCTCGCCCACCGCGCGTACCACGTGTACGCGATGCCGACGCTGAACCGCAAGGCGCGCATCGTCATCGGCTGGGTCACCGGTGCCGTCTCGGGCCGCGACGCGACCTCGCTCATCAAGGAGACGGACCCGCGCCGCAACTTCGTCGAGGCGTCGAAGTCCTAGACGCGACCACCTGACGGACGGGAGGCGCGGTGCCAGCTGGCACCGCGCCTCCCGTCCGTCCGTGCGTGCGCTGTCTTGCTCGCTGCCGGATGCGTGCGCATCTTCCGACGCTCCACTTGTCGATCGACGCGTGCCCCGTCGGAAGATGCGCACGCATCCAGTGCGTGTGCATGTTCCGACAGCACACGCGTCGTTCCCCTGGTGGTCTGTCGGAACTTGCCCACGCATCGGCCGTGAGCGAAGCGAGCTGGCGGGCGGTGGCCGTGAGCGCAGCGAACTGGCCGAGGCGGTGACGCCCTGAGCGCAGCGATGGCGGCACTCGCCGGGAGACGCAACAGAAAATGCCCCCGGACCGAAAGGTCAGGGGGCACCGCATGTTTCTGTGTCCGAAGGGGGACTTGAACCCCCACGCCCTAATACGGGCACTAGCACCTCAAGCTAGCGCGTCTACCAATTCCGCCATCCGGACTGGATGTGTGGCGATTTCCCCGGGTTTCCCCGGCGTCCCTGCCGAGAGAAAACACTAGCACGGGTCTGAACGCCCGATGAACACGGCCGCGCATCCCGGGCGCGTCCAGAGGGCTGAGTTCCGGGCGCGTCCCGCGGCGTCACCGGGCCGGGGCGCGTCGGTGCGGACCGATACCGTGGTGGCATGACGAACCCGGAGCCGACCGCGACCGAGCTCGAGGCCACCGCGGCGATCGCGCGCGACCTCATCCGCATCGACACCACGAACTGGGGCGAGGGGAAGTCGCGCGGCGAGACCGAGGCGGCGCACTACGTCGAGGACAAGTTGCGCGGGCTGGGGCTCGAGCCGCAGTTGTTCGAGTCCGAGCCGGATCGCGTCAGTGTCGTCGCGCGGGTGCCCGGCCGCGATCGTGACAAGCCGGCCCTCGTGGTGCACGGGCACCTCGACGTCGTGCCGGCCGATCCGGCGAACTGGTCGGTCGACCCCTTCGGCGGCGTCGTCAAGGACGGCTCGCTGTGGGGGCGGGGCGCCGTCGACATGAAGAACATGGACGCGATGATGCTCACGTCGCTGTCGGACGTCATCGCGGCGCAGGGGGCTCCCGAGCGGGACCTGGTGATCGCGTACTTCGCCGACGAGGAAGCCGGGGGAGTGCTCGGCTCGCACCACGTCGTCGAGCACCACCCCGAGGTCTTCGCCGGGGCCAGTGCCGCCATCAGCGAGGTCGGCGGGTACTCGATCACCCTCGGCGACCGTCGCGCCTACCTGCTGCAGACGGGCGAGAAGGCGCTGATGTGGATCAAGCTCGTCGCCCGTGGTACGGCTGCGCACGGTTCGCACGTCATCCGCGACAACGCTGTGACGAAGCTCGCCGCGGCCGTCGCCCGGATCGGCAGCGAGGAGTGGCCGGTGCGCCTGTCGGCGACGACGGACGCGATGGTCGCCGAGGTCGCTCGGTTCCTGGGCGTCGACCCGACCGTGACGGGCCCGGACGAGGTCGCGCTCGCCACCGGTTCGGCCTCGCGGTTCATCCACGCCGCGCTGCACACCACGACGAACCCGACGGTCCTGACCGCGGGCTACAAGCACAACGTGATCCCGGACACCGCCGAGGCGCTCGTCGACATCCGCTGCCTTCCCGGTGACGAAGAGTCGGTGCTGGCCCGCGTGCGGGAGCTCGCCGGCGACGAGGTCGAGGTCGTGATGTCCTTCCGCGACATCGGCCTCGAGCAGGACTTCGGCGGACCGCTCGTCGACGCCGTCCGCGACGTCCTCGGTCGCCACGACCCGGGAGCCCCGGTGCTGCCGTACCTGCTGTCCGGCGGCACGGACAACAAGGCGCTGTCGACGCTCGGCATCGCCGGGTACGGCTTCGTGCCGCTGCAGCTGCCCGCCGGCGTGGACTTCCCGGCGATGTTCCACGGTGTCGACGAGCGGGTGCCGCTCGACTCGCTGGCCTTCGGTCGGCGTGTTCTCGGGGACCTCCTGGCCACGTACTGATATTGTTCATGGTCGCCTGCGTGGCGGTGTCCTGACCGACCTCCCCCGAAAGGCCCGTGCGTGCACATCCTCGAGGCGATCTTCCTCGGCTTCGTCCAGGGGCTCACCGAGTTCCTGCCGGTGTCCTCCAGCGCGCACCTGCGCATCGTCGGGCTGTTCCTGCCCGACGCGAAGGACCCGGGCGCGGCCTTCACCGCGGTGACGCAGCTCGGCACCGAGACCGCGGTGCTCATCTACTTCTGGAAGGACATCACCCGGATCATCGGGCGGTGGTTCCGTTCCGTGTTCCGGCGCGACGTCCCGAAGGGCGACCCCGACGTGCGACTCGGGTGGCTCGTGATCCTCGGCACCATCCCGATCGGCATCGCCGGGCTCCTGCTGAAGGACTCCATCGAGACCACGTTCCGCTCGCTCTGGATCGTCGCGATCGTGCTCATCGTCTTCGGCATCGTGCTCGGTGTGCTCGACGTCGTCGGCCGCAAGGAGCGTCGGATCGAACACATGACCTTCGGTGGCGGCATCCTGATCGGGCTCGCGCAGGTGCTCGCACTCGTCCCCGGGGTCTCCCGCTCCGGTGCGACCGTGTCGATGGGGCTCGCGCTCGGTTACACGCGGCCGGCTGCGGCGCGGTTCGCGTTCCTGCTGGCCGTCCCCGCGGTGTTCCTGTCCGGTCTGTACGAGGCTGCGACGAGCCTCGGCGACCACGGAGCGCCGTTCGGACTCGCCGACACGCTCATCGCGACGGTGGTGGCGTTCGTCGTCGGGTTCGTGGTGATCGCGGCGTTCATGAACTACATCAGCAAGCGCAGCTTCATGCCGTTCGTCGTGTACCGCATCGCACTCGGTATCGTTCTCATCGTGTTGTTGTCGCTCGGAGTGATCCAGCCGTGAGGGCCTGGCAGGCCCCGTCCGTCCCCGACGTCCCCGGCGCAGCGCCGCGGCCCGTCGTGCACGACACCGCCACCGGCAAGCCGGTCGACCCGACGCAGGGCGACGAGCGCGCTGCGCTGTACGTCTGCGGGATCACCCCGTACGACGCCACCCACCTCGGGCACGCGGCGACCTACCTGGCGTTCGACACGCTCGGCCGCGCGTGGCGCGACGCCGGCCTCGACGTCGAGTACGCGCAGAACGTCACCGACGTCGACGACCCGCTGCTCGAGCGCGCCACCCGCGACGGCGTCGACTGGCGCGAGCTCGCCGCGTCGCAGATCGACCTGTTCCGTCGCGACATGGAGTCGCTGCGGATCCTGCCGCCCGACGACTTCGTGGCCGTCACCGACGAGGTCGACCGCGTCGCCGAGGCCGTCGCGTTCCTGCAGGAGACCGGCTCCGCCTACGAGGTCCCCACCCCGGACGCCGAGGGCGAGGACCTGTACTTCGACGTGAACCACCCCACCGACGCGTGGTCGCTCGGCGACGAGAGCGGCCTGGACCGCGAGACCATGCTCACGCTCGCTGCCGAGCGCGGCGGCGACCCGGAGCGCCCCGGCAAGCGCGACCCGCTCGACCCGCTGCTCTGGCGTGCGGCCCGCGACGGTGAGCCGAGCTGGGACTCCGAGATCGGCCCCGGCCGGCCCGGCTGGCACATCGAGTGCAGCGTCATCGCCGGCGACCGCCTCGGCCTGCCGATCAGCGTGCAGGGCGGCGGCAGTGACCTCGTCTTCCCGCACCACGAGATGAGCGCGGGACACGCAGCGGCCCTGGCGCACCAGCCCCTGGCACACGCGTTCGTGCACACCGGGATGATCGCCTACCAGGGCACGAAGATCTCGAAGTCGCTCGGCAACCTCGTCACCGTGCGGGGGCTGCTCGACGACGGCGCGGACCCCCGCGCGATCCGGCTCGCGCTGCTGTCGCACAAGTACTCCGACGACTGGGAGTGGTTCGACGCCGAGCTCACGAGTGCCACGACGCGCCTGGCGACCTGGGACGCCTGGGCATCGGGTGCATCCGCCGGGCACGCCGACGATGCGGCCGACGTGGCGTCCCGGATCCGGGCGCGGGTCTCCGACGACCTCGACACGCCGGGTGCGGTCGCCGCGGTCGACACTGCGATCGCCGGGGGCACTGCGTGCACGCCGGAGCTCGCCGACCTGATCGACGCGCTGCTCGGCATCCGTCTGGCCTGAGCTCGGGAGGGGTTGGGGAGCTGGCTGTCGGCCCGCCTCGACAGGTCACGACACGTCGTGTGCGGGCCGCCGGTCGGTCAGGAACTGTCGCGTTGGCGGGCGGCAACCGACAGTTCGCGACCACCTTGCGGAGGTGAGCGGGGTGCCGTGACCGTTCGCGACCCCCGGACGGGAGGCCCGTGGCGGACCCGCCCCGTGCCTCCCGTCCGCTGTGCGGTCGCAACACGTCGCGTGCGTGCCGTCGACAGGTCACGAACTGTCGCCGAGGCTGGCGGCAGCCGACAGTCCGCGACCGCTCGGCGGAAGTGAGCGGGGTGTCGTGACCGCGCGCGCCGCGCCCGCGCCGCGCTACTGCTGGGGCGGCTGCGGGGGCCGCCAGGGCCCCTCGCCACCAGCGGTACCGCCGTCCTTGCCGTCCTTGTGCTCGCGGCGCCGCAGGTACTGCTCGAACTCCTGCGCGATCGCGTCGCCCGAGGCCTCGGGGGAGTCGACGGTGTCGCGGGCCTGCTCGAGCTGCCCGATGTACGAGGCCATGTCCTCGTCGTCGGCGGCGAGGGCGTCGATGCCGTCCTCCCACTCGGTGGCGTCGTCGAGCAGGGTGCCACGGGGCACGGTGACGTCGGTGAGCTCCTCGATCTTGTCGAGCAGCGAGAGCGTGGCCTTGGGTGACGGCGAGTTGTGCACGTAGTGCGGGACCGAGGCCCAGAGCGACAGCGTGGTCAGCCCGGCCTTGTCCATCGCGTCGGCCAGGACGCCGAGGATGCCGGTCGGACCCTCGTACGAGGACTTGTCGACGTCGAACGCGGTGCGGACGCCGGCGTTCTCGCTCGAGACGAAGACCGAGATCGGGCGGGTGTGCGGCACGTCGGCCAGCATCGCGCCGACGAAGACGACGGCGTCGATCGAGTACACGTCGGCGAGGTCGATGATCTCGGCGCAGAAGCCGCGCCAGGTGCGCGAGGGCTCCGGACCGACCAGCACGAACACGTCGCGGTCGGTCGGGGAGCCGGTGGCGCCGATGACCGGACGGCCCTCGGCTCCTGGGCCGTGCAGCACGATGCGGGGCCACTGCACCCCACGGGCTCCGGTCTCGTCGGACCCCATGGTCGGACGGTTGAACTGGTAGTCGACGTACCGCTCCCCGTCGAGCTCGCGCAGCTCGTCGAGCCCGAGGGACTCGACGATGCGGCGGGCGAGTCCGCTCGCGGCTTCGCCGGCGTCGTTCCAGCCCTCGAAGGCGACGACGAGCAACCGGCCGTCGCTGAAGGGGGAGTGCTGTGGCACGGAGCGGACCTCCTGGTGGTGGAGCGGAGCGGGGCGGGCACGACGAGGCGCCCGGCCGGACACGATGCAGGCATCCACTGTAGGCCCCGGCGACGCCCGCGGGCATGCGCGTCCGCGCCCAGCGGAACGGCCAGGCCGCCCGCGCCCGCGCCGCGCCCGTCGTGTGCACGGCTCGCGCCCGCCGTGTGCACGGCCCGCGCCCGCCGTGTGCACGGCCCGCGCCCGCCGCGGCACACGGCCCCGGTAGACTCGTCGCCCGTGACCGCGCATCCTCCTGCCCTCGTCCCGCCCGCAGCCGTGCTGTGGGACATGGACGGCACGATCATCGACACCGAGCCGATCTGGCAGCGCTCCCAGGTCGACCTGACGAACCGCTACGGCGCCGAGTGGACCCATGAGGACGGCCTGTCCCTGGTCGGTTCAGGCCTCGAGCGCTCCGGCGAGCTCCTGCGCGCCAAGGGCGTCGACATGGAGGTCGAGGAGATCATCCAGTGGATGACCGACTACGTGATGGAGCACCTGCGCGCAGGTGAGCTGCCGTGGCGCCCGGGTGCCCGCGAACTCGTCGAGGAGCTCCACGCCCGCGGCATCCCCACCGCGCTGGTGACGATGTCCCGCCGCAAGATGGCACTCGTCGCCGCCGAGGCACTGGGCGAGCGCGGGTTCCGTGTCGTCGTGGCCGGTGACGACGTCGACCGTCCGAAGCCGTACCCGGACGCCTACCTCTCCGCCGCCGCCCAGCTCGGCGTCGAGCCGACCGCGTGCGTCGCGATCGAGGACTCCGCCACCGGCGTCGCCTCGGCCGTCGCCTCCGGCGCCGTCACGGTCGCCGTGGAGCACATCGTCCCGCTCTCCGAGATCGCCGGCGGTGACGTGCACCTGACCACCCTGTCGGGTGTCGACGTCGACCGCCTGGTCGAGTTGACGGGGCCGGCGCTGGCCGCGCGCGCTGCCGTGACGGGAGGCCCGGCTCCTGACCCGGCGCACGCTGCGGACACCGAGGGAGTCACCCGATGAGCCACACCGACGACCCGACAGCGGCCCTGCCGCACACCGCCGGTGGCGCACCGCACACGCCGCCGCGTGGCCCGTTCCGGGCCGGCGACCGCGTGCAGCTCACCGGCCCGAAGGGCAAGCTCACGACGCTGTCCCTCGAGACCGCCGGCGAGTACCACACGCACCGCGGGGTGCTCCGGCACGACGACGTCATCGGCCAGCCCGACGGCTCGGTGATCCGGGCCAGCACGGGCGACGAGTACCTCGCGCTCCGTCCGCTGCTCAACGACTACGTGATGTCGATGCCGCGTGGTGCCGCCATCGTCTACCCGAAGGACGCCGCCCAGATCGTGGCGTTCGCGGACGTCTTCCCGGGCGCCCGGGTGGTCGAGGCCGGCGTCGGTTCCGGTGCCCTCTCCCTGTTCCTGCTGCGGGCGATCGGTCCGACGGGGCAGCTGCAGTCCTTCGAGCGTCGCGAGGAGTTCGCCGCGATCGCACAGGGCAACGTCGGCACGTTCCTCGGCGCCGTCCCGGACAACTGGTCGGTGACCGTCGGCGACCTGGTCGAGGAGCTGCCCGGCGCCGTCGACGAGCAGAGTGTCGACCGCGTGGTCCTCGACATGCTCGCGCCGTGGGAGTGCGTCGATGCCGCAGCCGACGCCCTCGTGCCCGGCGGGCTCATCGTCTGCTACGTCGCGACCGTCACCCAGCTGTCCCGCACGGCCGAGGCCCTGCGCGACACCGGCCGCTTCACCGACCCGATGCCGAGCGAGACCCTGGTGCGCACCTGGCACGTCGAGGGGCTCGCCGTCCGACCGGACCACCGCATGGTCGGGCACACCGGGTTCCTGATCACGGCCCGTCGTCTCGCCGACGGCACCGTCCTGCCGAACCTGAAGCGCCGCGCGGGCAAGGTCGAGTTCTCCGACGAGGACATCGAGGCCTGGACCCCCGGCGCCGTGGGCGAGCGCGCGACGAGCGACAAGAAGCTCCGCAAGGTCGCACGGCAGTCGGCGGCGCAGGCCCGCAAGGTCGCCGCTGCCGAGGCCGGGTCCGCAGCCGCCGCCGCCGAGGGGTCCGAACCCGTCAGCGACGCGTCCGAGCCGACCGACGGCGAACGGTAGGCTGACGGTCGTGCCCGTCCTGCATCGAACGGAAAGAGGGTCCGTGCGCACCATCCCCGCACTCCTGGTCACCATCGGTCTCGTGGCGTCGCTCACGGCGTGCGCCTCGAACGGCGCCGGCACCACACCCTCGAGCTGCGCCGCACCCGGTGCGGCGTCCGAAGCGGTGACCGCCACCGGCGCGTTCGGCAAGGAGCCGAAGGTGTCGATCCCGAGCGGACTCACCACGAAGGGCACGCAGGTCTCCGTCCTGGAGCAGGGCGACGGCCGCACGATCGACGACGGCACCCCCGTCCTGATCGAGTACACGCTCGTCGACGGCGCCACCGGCGAGGTCGCGCAGACCAGCGGGTACTCCGGGCAGACGGCTCCGATCACCGCCGGTGCGAGCAACTACGGCGCCCTCGGCGAGTCGCTCGAGTGCGCGCAGGTCGGCGACCGCCTGGCCGTCGCGCTGCCGAAGAGCGCCCTGAGCAGCTCGGACACCAGCGCGACCACCGACAGCGGCTCGTCGACGAAGACCGAGGACGCCGTCATCGCCGTCATCGACGTCAAGCGGGCCTTCGACGCCCGCGCGACCGGCACTCCGCAGCTCGCCGGCGACAAGATGCCCGCCGTCGTGCTCGCACCGTCCGGTGCACCCGGCATCACGATCCCGTCGTGGAACGCGCCGAAGTCGAACGAGACGCACCTGCTCCGCAAGGGGTCCGGTCGCGTGCTCACCGCCAAGGACACCGCGGTCATCAAGTACACCGCCGTGACGTGGGGCGCTGACCCGTCCGTGGCCGGCTCCAGCTGGACCGACGGCTCGGGTGCGCAGACCGTGCCGCTCACCAAGGGGCAGGTCGACGAGGGCGTTCGCAACGCCATCGTCGGGCACCACGTCGGCGACCAGGTCCTGGCCGTCGTGAACCAGCAGGGCACCGCCTACGCGTACGTCATCGACGTGCTCGGAGCGATGTCGAGCTGACGCTTCCACACCGTCCACCGACCGCGGCGCGGGTGCACTCCGGTGCACCCGCGCTGCCGTAGGATCGCCTCGTGCCAGCGACCCGTGTGCCCCGTGTGCCCGCAGAGGAGCGGCTGTTCAGCCTCGTGCTCGCGCTGCTCTCGACGGAGTCCGGGCTGACCAAGGCGGAGATCCTGACCAACGTGCAGGGCTACCGCCAGCGGTTCACGCCGGGTGGGGACAACGCCTCGCTCGAGCGGCAGTTCGAGCGAGACAAGGACGACGTCCGCGAGCTCGGCATCCCGCTCGAGACCATCGAGACGCCGGGTGCCGCCGGCAACAACCAGACGCTGCGCTACCGGATCCCGAAGGGCGAGTACGACCTGCCCGTCGATGTCCGCTTCACCCCGGACGAGTCCGCCCTGCTGTCGCTGGCCGCCATGGCCTGGCGCGAAGGCGCCCTGTCCGCTGACTCACGTCGCGGGCTGTTGAAGGTGCGGTCCGCGGGCTCGGAGGACGACGACGGCGCACTCCAGCTCGGCGTCGACGCGTACGCCCCGCGACTCCGGGCCCGCGACGCAGCGTTCGAGCCGCTCCGCTCCGCCCTCGACCGCGGTGCCGCCGTCCGGTTCGACTACATCACCCCGGGCCAGCACGAGGCCCGTCGTCGCGAGGTCGCCCCGCTCGCCCTCGTGCAGCACGGCGGCCGCTGGATGCTCGCCGCACACGAGTTCGCCACGGACTCGGACAAGAACTACCTGCTCTCACGCATCGTCGGACCGGTCACGCAGTACGACGTCGGGCAGCACACCGCCCCGGTGGGCGCGGGGGAGCGCACGCTCGCCGAGCTCGAACGGATCTGGTCCGCCCGCACGGCGCGCATCGCGGTGACCCCCGGCTCCGACGCCGAGCGGCGGCTCGCCCGCCGTCGTGACACCGAGACCGACGCCGACGGCGCACTCGTGCTGCACCACGTCGACCCGCAGATCCTGGCCGAGGAACTCGCGGCGTTCGGACCCGAGGTCCGGGTGCTCGAGCCGGAGGACCTGCGGCTGCGCGTCGTCGAGCGGCTCCGTGCGCTCGTGCGCGACCACAGCGACGGAGAGGAGTCCGCCCGTGGCTGACGCCCAGCCCCTGCAGGCGCAGGACAAGCTCGCGTTCCTGCTCGCCCTGGTGCCGTACCTGATCGACCGCGAGCGCGTCTCCGTGGCCGAGGCCGCGCGCCACTTCGGCGTCCCCGAGGCCCGCATCCGCCGCGCCGTCGAGCTCATCGCGGTGTCGGGGGTCCCCGGCGAGACGATGCAGTACCAGCACGGCGACCTGTTCGACATCGCCTGGGACGACTTCGACCAGAACGAGATGATCGTCCTGACGAACCTCGTCGCGATCGACGACTCGCCCCGGCTGTCCGCACGAGAAGCTTCTGCGCTCATCGCCGGGCTGCAGTACCTCTCCGCGCTGCCCGAGGCCGCTGATCGCGACGCCATCCGAGCACTCATGGCGAAGCTGTCGCGCGGTGCCGGCGGTGCCGCGTCGACGGTCGCGGTCGGGCAGGACCTGCACGACGTCGCCCTGGCAACGATCCGTCGTGCGATGGCCGGCGGCCGCGGGTTGTCCTTCGAGTACGCCGGTCCGCGCACCCAGGGCGGCACCCGCCGGGTCGACCCGCTCCGCGTCGAGTCGATCGACACCGACTGGTACCTCCGCGCCTGGGACCTCGACCGGCAGGCGCTCCGGACCTTCCGCCTCGACCGGATGTCCGGTGCACGCGTCGACGACCGTGCGGTGGAGAAGTCGGCGGACCAGGTGGTGATCCCGGACACGCTGTTCCAGCAGTCGGCAGAGGACGTCATCGTCACCGTCGAACTCGACTCGTCGTCGCTGCCGCTCGTGGCCGACTTCCTCGCCGACACCGCGGACGCCCCTGACGCCGAGGCGCGCGTGCGCATCCGGCTCGCGGCGTCGAACGGCTTCGACGGGGTGGTCCGGCTCGTCGCTGGGCTGCCCGGCCGTGCCGTGGTGCTCGACCCGCCAGCGGCGCGGGACGCGGTGCGGGACTTCGCGGCCGCCGCCCTCGCCGCCGGCTGACGTCGCAACCCCGCCGCCGACCGCTCCTGCATGTGCGTTCGCACGGAGCGCGCCGAACTGTCGGTCCCCACCCCGTAGGATCGACCCATGGCTTCGACGACCGCGCGCGGGCGAGCGAGGCGGCAAGGGCGCCGTGACAACGACGCCGAAGGCCGCATGTCGCTCGGGCAGCACCTCATCGAGCTGCGCAACCGCCTGTTCCGCGCAGTGATCGCCGTGGTCATCGCCGCGGTCGGTGGATGGTTCCTGACCCCGTTCGTGCTGGACTCGCTCCGGGCACCGGTGGCCGAGCTCGCCAAGGTCGGCGGGCACACGGCCGAGCTGAACTTCCCGATGATCACGGGTGCGTTCGACCTCAAGCTGCAGATCGCGATCACGATCGGCATCGTGATCGCCAGCCCGGTCTGGCTCTACCAGATCTGGGCGTTCATCGTGCCCGCCCTGGTGCGGCGCGAGAAGCAGTACGTGTGGGGCTTCCTCGGCACCGCGATCCCGCTGTTCTTCGCCGGGTGCTACTTCGGGTGGTACATCCTGCCCCACGTGGTCGGCATCCTCGGCAGCTTCGTGTCGAGCCAGGACACCTCGATCGTCGACGCGAAGGCGTACTACGACTTCGTCATCAAGCTCATCGTCGCGGTCGGCATCGCGTTCGTGCTGCCGGTCTTCATCGTGCTGCTGAACTTCGTCGGCGTCCTGTCGGCGGCGGCGATCATCAAGTCCTGGCGCATCGCGATCCTGTGCATCCTGGTCTTCTGCGCGATCGTCACGCCGAGCGCCGACGTCATCTCGATGTTCCTGCTGGCCGTCCCGATGGTGGTGCTCTACATCGCCGCGTGCGTCGTGGCCTGGTTCCACGACCGCAGGGTGGCGAAGAAGCAGGCCAAGCTCGACGAAGAGTACGGCCTGTGACGGGCGCGGACCTCAGCGCGGCCGAGCGGTTCGCCGCCGCCAAGGTCCGGAACCGCTCCCGCAACCTGGAGCTGTTCCGCGCCGACCTGCGTTTCGACCTCGACCCGTTCCAGTTCGCCGCCTGCGACGCGCTCGACCAGGGCCGCAGCGTCCTCGTGGCCGCGCCGACCGGTGCCGGCAAGACGATCGTGGCCGAGTTCGCGATCTGGCTGGCGATGCGGCAGCCGACGGCGAAGGTGTTCTACACGACGCCGATGAAGGCGCTGAGCAACCAGAAGTACGCCGAGCTGGTCGAGGTCTACGGCGAGTCCGAGGTGGGCCTGCTCACCGGTGACACGAACGTGAACCCGCGGGCGCGGGTCGTCGTGATGACGACCGAGGTCCTGCGGAACATGATCTACGCCGATTCCGACCTGCTCGACGACCTGGCCTGGGTCGTCCTCGACGAGGTCCACTACCTGGCCGACCGGTTCCGCGGTGCGGTGTGGGAAGAAGTGATCCTGCACCTGCCGACCGAGGTCCGGCTGGTGTCCCTCAGTGCCACGGTCTCCAACGCGGAGGAGTTCGGCGACTGGCTGCAGGCCGTCCGCGGGGACACCGACGTCATCGTGTCGGAAGACCGCCCGGTCCCGCTCGAGCAGCACGTCCTGGTCGGTTCGAAGATGGTCGACCTGTTCGACTCGAGCGGTGCGGCGGCGACGAACCGCGTCAACCCGGAACTGCTCCGCATGGTCGGTGGAGCCTCGCGTAGCGAACGGCACGGCGGCGGCCACCGTGGCGGACGAGGGCGTGGGGGATACCACGACCGCCGTGGGCCGCGTACCGAGAAACTGCACCGCGAACGCATCGCGCACATGCTCGACGAGCGGATGCTGCTGCCCGCGATCTTCTTCGTGTTCAGCCGCGCCGGGTGTGACCAGGGCGTCCGGAACGTCCTGCGCTCCGGCCTGTCGCTCACCACGGTCCCGGAGCGCAACGAGATCCGCGAGACCGCGGAGTACCACTGCCGCACCCTGCCGGACGAGGACCTCGCCGTCCTCGGCTACTGGGAGTTCCTCGAGGGCCTGGAGCGCGGTGTCGCCGCGCACCACGCCGGCATGCTCCCCGCGTTCAAGGAGGTGGTCGAGAACCTCTTCCAGCGCAAGCTGCTCAAGGTCGTGTTCGCCACCGAGACCCTGGCGCTCGGTGTGAACATGCCCGCGCGCACGGTGGTGCTCGAGAAGCTCGAGAAGTTCAACGGCGAGGCCCGTGTCCCGATCACCCCGGGGGAGTACACCCAGCTCACCGGGCGTGCCGGGCGCCGTGGCATCGACGTCGAGGGGCACTCGGTCATCCAGTGGACCGACGGTCTCGACCCCCAGGCCGTCGCCTCGCTCGCCAGCCGACGCACCTACCCGCTGAACTCGTCCTTCAAGCCGACGTACAACATGGCCGTCAACCTGATCGACCAGTTCGGGCGGCAGCGCACGCGTGAGGTCCTCGAGACCTCGTTCGCGCAGTTCCAGGCCGACCGGTCCGTGGTCGACCTTGCCCGCAAGGTCCGCTCGCAGCAGGAGTCCCTCGAGGGCTACCGCGAGGCCATGCAGTGCCACCTCGGCGACTTCACCGAGTACTCGACGCTCCGCCGCGAGCTCTCCGACCTCGAGCGCACGAACGTGCCCGGTGGACGCGAGGCCTCGCACGGCGCGCGGCAGGAACGGCAGGCCGCGATCACGGCGGTCCGCCGCCAGATGCAGCGGCACCCCTGCCACGCCTGCCCCGACCGCGAGGCGCACGCTCGATGGGCGGAGCGTTGGTGGAAGCTCAAGCGCGTCAACGACAAGCTGCTCCAGCAGATCCGGTCCCGCACCGGTGCCGTGGCGACCACGTTCGACCGGGTCACCGACGTGCTCCTGCAGCTCGGCTACCTCGTCGACGCCGGCAACGGCGAGGCCACCGTGGCCGCTGGCGGCCGCCGACTGCAGCGCATCTACGGTGACCGCGACCTGCTCGTCGCCGAGTGCCTCGAGGCGGGTGTCTGGAAGGACCTCACCCCGGCGCAGCTCGCCGCGATGGCCGCCACGATCATCTACCAGCCCCGCCGCGACGATGCCCCCGGCACCGAGCACGCGTTGCCGCGCGGCGCGTTCCGTCCGGCGCTCGACGAGACCCTGACGATCTGGTCGCGCCTCGACGACATCGAGCGCGACGCCCGTCTGGCCGGTTCGGTGCCGCCCACCCCGGCGATGGCGGTCGGCATGTTCCGCTGGGCCTCCGGCTCGGCCCTCGACGACGTCCTCCGCACCCTCGACCTGCCCGCCGGCGACTTCGTCCGCTGGTCGAAGCAGGTCATCGACCTGCTCGACCAGATCCGGAACGCCGGTGACGACGACCTCGCCCAGACCGCCCGACGTGCGACCGACGCGGTGCGCCGCGGCATCGTCGCCTACGCCGCGGTCTGACAGGAGGCACGGTGCGGGTTCCGGAGACCGGTGTGCGCGGGGTGCCCGCGCGCGTGGGCCGCGGTGCGGTCGCGGACGGCCCGTTCGCGGCGCTCCCGCTGGGCAGCGCGCTGCCCCTGGCCGTCATCGGCGGGCTGCTCTTCGCGCTCGCGTTCCCGTCGCCCGGTTGGTGGTTCCTGGCCTTCCCGGCGCTCGCGTGCATGCTGCTCGCCGCGATGGGCCAGCGTGCCCGCAGGGCCGCGTGGCTCGGCTACGTGGCCGGTGCCGCGTTCTGGATCCCGGCCATCTCGTGGGCTGGGCGCTACCTGGGGCCCGTCCCGTGGTTCGCACTGGCGTTGTTGGAGGCGGCGTTCTTCGCCCTCGGCAGCGTCGCGATCGCCCTCGCGTACCGCTGGGTCGCGCGCGTGGTGCCCTCGACCGCCGGACGCGTGTGGGGCCTCCCGGCCGTGGTCGCCGCACTGTGGACCGGACGCGAGTGGTTCTCGGGGAGCTGGCCGTACGGCGGTTTCGCCTGGGGGCGCGTCGGCCTGTCGCAGTCGCAGGGGCCGTTCACCCACCTCGCCGCGTACGTCGGCGTCCTCGGGGTGACGTTCGTGGTCGTCTACTGCGTCGCGGTGGTCGTGTCGCTCGCCCTCGTGTCCCCGCGGGTGCCGGGCGCGACCCTGCGGCTGCCGGTCCGGGTCGCGACGGCCGGGTTGCTCGTCGCCGCCGTGCTGGCGGTGCCGGCCTGGCCGACCGCGACCTCCGGCACCATCCGGATCGAGTCGGTGCAGGGCAACGGGCCGGCCGGGTACTTCGACCGTGCGGCGCCGGGCGAGGTCCTGGCGGCGCAGGTCGCGGCGACCGACGTCGAGGCGAAGGGCGTCGACCTCGTCGTCTGGCCCGAGGCCTCCGCCGAGTTCGACCCGCGCCAGCAGCCCGTGATCGCGTCGTCGCTCGACGCCGTCGTCGACTCGGTCGGTGCGCCGCTGGTCGCTGGAGCCATCACACAGACGCCGTCCGGGGTGCTGCACAACACGTCGTTCGTGTGGACCGCCGACGGCTGGCAGTCGTCCTACGACAAGAAGCGCCCGGTGCCCTTCGGCGAGTACGTGCCGGACCGGTGGTTCTTCTCGAAGCTCGCGCCGTCCCTGATCGGCCTGCTGCAGCGTGACTACACGCCGGGCACGAAGCCGAACGTCCTGCCGGTGGCGGGGATCAACGCGGGCATCGCGATCTGCTTCGACATCGTCGACGACGGGCTGGCCCGCGACATGGTGCGCGGGGGAGCGCAGGTGATCCTCGCGCAGACGAACAACGCGGACTTCTCCGGCACCGACGAGAACCTGCAGCAGCTCGAGATCGCACGGATGCGGGCGATCGAGACCGGTCGGTCCCTCGTCAACATCTCGACCGTCGGCGCCTCGCAGGTCATCGACCCGTCCGGACGCACCATCGACCGGGTCCCCGAGTACACCGCGACCTCGATGGTGACCGACGTGCCGCTCGGTACCTCGACGACCCCGGCGTCGCTCGCTTCGGGGTCGATCGCGTTGTTCCTGTCGCTCGGCGGACTCCTCGTGCTGCTCGCCTGCGCACCGTGGGGACGTCGCAAGCGCTCCTGATCCGCCGCCGCGTCCCTGTGCGTCCGAGACCGTGATCCTGTGCATCGGGGCCACGCACTGGGAACGGACTGTGAATGCGCCCAGTCGGGAACGACGGGGCGTGGGACAGTGTTGTGGAGGGCAGACGAGCGAGAGGAGCACACACATGGCTGATCGGAGTCTCCGCGGCATGCGGCTCGGGAGTCAGAGCCTCCAGAGCGAAGAGGGCGTCGAGCTCTCGGACCGCAAGCGCGCGGTCTACCAGACGGATTCGGGGGAGACCTTCGACATCGTCTTCTCCGCTGACGCAGACGTGCCCCAGACCTGGTCGGAGCCACGCTCCGGCCGCGAAGGCCGCCTGCTCGGTGACGACGGCATCCCCGTCGAGGTCGCAGCAGAGGACGTCAAGGCGCCCCGTACCCACTGGGACATGCTGCTCGAGCGTCGCTCGCGCGAGGAACTCGAGGAGCTCCTCGAAGAGCGCCTGCAGGTCCTCCGTGCACGACGCGGTGCCTGACACCACCACCTGACGAACGACGATGCCCGCCCCGGTTCCCCGGGGCGGGCATCGTCGTTCGTGGTGGTGCGGGTCAGCGTCGGCCGGAGCCGTCGCTGGTGCGGTGCCCCGACGCTTCGTCGTTCGGGTGCTGCGCGGCGTCGGCCTGCGGAGCCGGTGCGTCGTCGACCTTCTCGGCGGTCGCGTCGTCGGCGGCTGCGAGGTGCGCGTCGACGCTCCGGTTCGACTCGGCCAGTCGTGCGTCGAGGTCGGACTCGGGGACGATGTCCGCGGCGGTCGCGTCCGCACGCGGCATGGTCGTGCCGGCGGACCCGGCAGCGGCGGTGTTCGCCAGGCTCTCGTTCGCGAGCTTGGAGATGCGGGAGAGGAAGTCCCCGCCCGAACCGGCGCCGGCGACCGGGCCGCTGCCGCTCCGTCCGCCGGAGAAGCCCTTCGCGATGCCGGACAGCGCCTCGGTGAACTCGCTCGGGATCATCCAGAGCTTGTTCGCGGTGCCCTCGGCGATCTTCGGGAGCATCTGCAGGTACTGGTACGAGAGCAGCTTGTCGTCGGGGTCACCGGTGTGGATGGCCTCGAAGACCGTGGCGATGGCGGAGGCTTCACCCTCGGCGCGGAGCACCTGGGCCTTGGCGTCACCCTCGGCCGCGAGGATGGCGGCCTGCCGCTGCCCCTCGGCCTCGAGGATCTGCGACTGCTTGGTGCCCTCGGCCTGCAGGATCGCGGCACGACGGCTCCGCTCGGCACGCAGCTGCTGCTCCATGGCGTCCTGGATGGACACGGGCGGCTCGATCGCCTTGAGCTCGACACGGCCGACGCGGATGCCCCACTTGCCGGTCGCTTCGTCGAGCACGACGCGGAGCTGACCGTTGATGTTGTCGCGGCTGGTCAGGGCCTCTTCGAGGTTGAGGCCACCGACGACGTTGCGGAGCGTGGTGGTGGTGAGCTGCTCGACGGCGCCGAGGTAGTTCGCGATCTCGTAGGTCGCCGCGCGGGCGTCGGTGACCTGGAAGTACACGACGGTGTCGATGGAGACCACGAGGTTGTCCTCGGTGATCACCGGCTGCGGCGGGAACGACACGACCTGCTCACGCATGTCGAGCAGGGGCCGCAGGCGGTCGATGAACGGCACGAGCAGGTTCAGGCCCGGCGAGAGGGTCTTGTGGTACTTGCCGAGGCGTTCCACGATGCCCGCGGTGGCCTGCGGGACGATGCGGATCGCCTTGGCCAGGACGACGATCACGAAGATGACGACGACGAGGATCAGGACGAGCAGTGCGATCGTCCCGGGTGTGATGGTCACGAGGTGGCCCTTTCTGCGAGGCGCACGACCGCGGTCGACCCCTCGATCGACTCGACGACCACGGGGGTGCCGAGTGGCGGTGTGCGGTCGATGGCGCCCACGGCGAACCGTGCGCTCCAGGTCTCGCCGTTGGCCAGGCGGACCTGGCCGGGAGCAGATGATGTGAACGCGACGGCGACGGTACCGGGGAGCCCGATGAGCCCCTCGATGTTCGTGCGGTGCGGGTCGGCGCCTCGGCCGAGCATGAGCAGCAGGCGCGGTCGCACGAGCGACAGCAGCACGAGCGCGAGCACGGCGGAGATGATGGCGGACAGCCACCACGGGGCGCCGAGCAGGGCAGCGATCAACCCACCGGCGGCTCCGGCCGCGAGCATGATGAAGATGAAGTCGAGGGTGAAGATCTCGACCACTCCCAGCAGCAACACGAGTCCGATCCAGACGATGGTCTGGATCCAATCGATTCCGTTCACGCGATCTCCCTCCCTCGGTCGCGCGCCGTGGCTCGCAGCGTCGCGACGGCCGGTACAACTCCGTTCAACATATCAGGAGGGTCGGTCGGCCGTGCAGGCGATTGGTAGGCTCGGTGCGGCCGACCGGCCGGAACACGACCTGGAGAACACGACTGTGAGCAACCCCCTCGCCCCCGGATCCCTCACCGACACGCGCGCCGTCGTCACCGGCTCGTCGCGCGGCATCGGCGCCGACACCGTCGGGTACCTGGCCGAGGCCGGCGCCAAGGTCGTCGTGAACTACCGCAACAAGGCCAAGCGCGCCGAGCAGATCGCCGAGAAGGTCGTCGCAGCCGGTGGCTCCGCCCTGGCGATCGGCGCCGACCTGACCGACCACGAGTCGGTGCAGGCGCTCGTCGACACCGTCGTGCAGGAGTGGGGCGGCATCGACCTGCTCGTCCTGAACGCCTCGGGCGGCATGGAGTCCGGCCTCGGCGAGGACTACGCGCTCCGCCTGAACCGCGACGCGCAGGTCGACATGCTCCAGACCGCCGTGCCGCACATGCCCGCCGGGTCGCGCGTCGTGTTCGTCACGAGCCACCAGGCCCATTTCGTCGAGACCGCCGAGACGATGGACGAGTACGTCCCGGTCGCCAAGAGCAAGCGCGCCGGCGAGCTCGCCCTCCGTGAGCTCATCCCGCAGCTCGAGGCCGCGGGCATCGAGTTCGTCGTCGTCTCCGGCGACATGATCGAGGGCACGATCACCGCGACCCTGCTGAACCGCCTGAACCCCGGCGCGATCGAGGGCCGCCGGCAAGAGGTCGGCAAGCTCTACAGCGTGTCGGAGTTCGCCGCCGAGATCGCCCTCGCCGCGATCGAGCCGATCCCCGCCGACCACACCAAGCTCGTCGGCGACGTCAGCGGCTTCGTCGGCTAGCGTCGGGCGGGTGACTGCCAAGCCCGGCCTGCGCCGAACCTCCCGCATCATCCTGCTCGACCCCGAGGGTCGCGTGTTCCTGATGGACACGAACTCGCCGTCGTCGGACGGTGCACACCGGTGGATCACGCCGGGTGGCGGGGTCGACCCCGGCGAGGACCACCGCGACGCGGCGATCCGCGAGCTGCGCGAGGAGACCGGCATCGTCATCGACGACCCGGGCGAGCCCGTCTGGTCCTGGGACTTCACCGTCGAGTGGGACCTCGCCGACCACGACCGCGGTCACAGCGAGTTCTACGTCGTGCGCACCCCGGGCTTCGAGTTGTCGGACGCCGAGTGGACGGACGACGAGCGGGTCGACATCCTCGCGTCGCGCTGGTGGACCGCCGACGAGCTCGAAGCCACCGATGAACCGTTCGAACCGGCGGAGCTGCCGGAGCTGGTGCGTCGGTTCGCCGTGAGCTGACCCGGCCGCCGCCTGACCCGGCCGTCGTCTGACCCGGCCGTCGTCTGCACGGTGCCGGGTCCGTCGGTCGGTGCGGGGTCGGTGGCGTGGTGCGCGCTTGTGGCGCTGCACGGTGCGTGGAACCGCGCACGGGGTGAGAAGGTGCGCACGGTGCTGACGGGAGGCACGGTGCGGGCGTGACCCGTGCCTCCCGTCCGGTGGTGGGGTGCGTCCACCGCACGGTGCCGGGTCCGTCGGTCGGTGCGGGGTTGGTGGCGTGGTGCGCGCTTGTGGCGCTGCACGGTGCGTGGAACCGCGCACGGGGTGAGAAGGTGCGCACGGTGCTGACGGGAGGCGCGGTGCGGGCGTGACCCGTGCCTCCTGTCCGGTGGTGGGTTGCGTCCACCGCACGGTGCCGGGTTGTCTTGTCGGTGTCGGTACCCGTCGGTACGCTGATCGACATGCATACCAGTTCCGGCGACGACGGCGTTCCGAGCCGGAGCGTGCACGCCGCTGACGGCCACGACCGGATCCGCGTGCGCGGTGCCCGCGCCAACAACCTGCAGGGGATCGACGTCGACCTGCCGAAGCGTCGACTCACGGTGTTCACCGGTGTGTCCGGGTCCGGCAAGAGCTCGCTCGTGTTCGGCACCGTCGCCGCCGAGTCGCAGCGGATGATCAACGAGACGTACAGCGCCTTCGTGCAGGGCTTCATGCCGTCGCTCGCACGACCCGACGTCGACCTGCTCGACGGCCTGACCACCGCGATCGTCGTCGACCAGGAGCGCATCGGCGCCGACCCGCGGTCGACCGTCGGCACCGCCACCGATGCGAACGCGATGCTGCGCGTGCTCTTCAGCCGTCTGGGCGACCCGCGCGTGGGTGGTCCGAACGCATTCTCGTTCAACCTGGCGACGGTCACCGCCGGGGGAGCGATCACCGTGCAGAAGGGCAAGGACGCCAAGGCCGAGAAGGTCTCGTTCACCCGGCTCGGTGGCATGTGCGCCGACTGCGAGGGGCGCGGACTCGTCAACGACATCGACCTGACGCAGCTGTTCGACGACTCGAAGGCGCTCGGCGACGGGGCGATCACGATCCCCGGCTACGGCACCGACGGGTGGAACGTCCGGATGTACGCGGAGTCCGGGTACTTCGACAAGGACACCCCGATCCGCGACTTCACCGAGCAGGAACGCGCCGACTTCCTCTACCGCGAGCCCACGAAGCAGAAGATCGCCGGCATCAACATGACGTACGAGGGGCTCGTCCCCCGGGTGCGCCGCTCGATGCTGCAGAAGGACCGCGAGGCGATGCAGCCGCACATCCGCGCCTTCGTCGACCGTGCGGTGACCTTCACGACGTGCCCGGCGTGCGGTGGCACCCGGTTGAACGACATCGCCCGCTCGTCGAAGATCGCGGGCCGGAGCATCGCCGACGTCTGCGCGATGCAGATCACCGACGTCGTCCCGTGGCTGCGGGCCATCGACGACCCCGGCGTCGCGCCGCTGCTCGACGGCCTCCGCGACCTGCTCGAGTCGTTCGTCGAGATCGGTCTCGGCTACCTCTCGCTCGACCGCCCGACCGGCACGCTGTCCGGGGGAGAGGGGCAGCGGGTCAAGATGGTGAAGCACCTCGGGTCGTCCCTCAGCGACGTCACGTACGTCTTCGACGAGCCGAGCACCGGGTTGCACCCGCACGACATCGAGCGGATGAACGGCCTGCTGCTGCGGCTGCGCGACAAGGGCAACACCGTCCTCGTGGTCGAGCACAAGCCCGAGGTGATCGCGATCGCCGACCACGTCGTCGACCTCGGCCCGGGCGCCGGCTCCGGCGGCGGGACGCTCTGCTACCAGGGTCCGGTGCAGGGGCTGCGGGGGAGCGGGACCATCACCGGTCAGCACCTCGACGACCGCGTCTCGGTGAAGACCGCCGTCCGCCGGTGCGACGGGGCGATCGCGATCCGCGGTGCGTCGGCACACAACCTGCACGACGTCGACGTGGACGTCCCCACCGGGGTGCTCACCGTCGTGACGGGCGTCGCCGGGTCCGGCAAGAGCACGCTGATCCACGGTTCGCTCGCGCATCGCGAGGGTGTCGTGGCCATCGACCAGAGCGGGATCCGCGGCTCCCGACGCAGCAACCCGGCGACCTACACCGGGCTGCTCGAACCCATCCGCAAGGCGTTCGCGAGGGCCAACGGCGTGAAGCCCGCGCTGTTCAGCGCGAACTCCGAGGGCGCGTGCCCCGCGTGCAACGGCGCCGGTGTCGTCTACACCGACCTCGGGATGATGGCGGGCATCGCCACCCCGTGCGTGGAGTGCGACGGCAAACGGTTCGACCAGTCGGTGCTCGGGTACCAGCTCGGCGGCAAGGACATCAGCCAGGTCCTGGGCATGTCCGTCGCCGAGGCCGTGGCGTTCTTCGCCGACGGTCCTGCCGCGCTGCCTGCTGCGCACACGATCCTGGCGCGCCTGGCCGACGTCGGACTCGGTTACCTGACCATCGGGCAGCCGCTCACGACGCTGTCGGGCGGAGAACGGCAGCGCCTCAAGCTCGCGACGCACCTCGGCGAGCCGGGCGGCATCGTCGTGCTCGACGAACCGACCACCGGACTGCACCTGGCGGACGTCGCCCAGCTGCTCGGGCTGCTCGACCGCTTGGTGGACTCGGGCAAGACCGTCGTGGTGATCGAGCACCACCAGGCCGTGATGGCGCACGCCGACTGGATCATCGACCTCGGGCCCGGCGCGGGGCACGACGGCGGCCGGATCGTGTTCGAGGGCACGCCCGCCGACCTCGTCGCAGCCCGCTCGACACTGACCGGCCAGCACCTGGCGACCTACGTCGGCGCCTGAAGCAGGGGACAGGTTCGTGCACGGAACCTGAACGTTGCCGGTGCGATTCGGATAGCGTTTGATCGACGCTCACGATCGGCTACCCGGCCTGGATCGGCGTCCTGATCGAAGGAGCTCTCATGTCCAACCCCGGCAACGCGCCCGCTCAGTCCAACACCTTCGGTGTCGTCTCCCTGGTGCTCGGCATCGTCGGCGTCGTCGGTGGCATCTTCATCGCCCTGATCGGCATCATCGCCGGCATCATCGGGCTCGTGCTCGGCATCCTGGCGCGCAAGCGCGGGGGCAGCCGCGGCACCGTCCTCGCCGGCATCATCCTGTCGGCCGTCGCGATCGTCATCGGTATCGTCGGCTACATCCTGACGGCGGTCATCCTCACCCAGTCGTGATGGAGCCCGTTCGCGGGCGCATTCGGTGCGTCCGCGGGCGTGCATCGTGAGCAGAAGAGGTCGAGTCCGTCATCCGGACTCGACCTCTTCTGCTCACTCGACGGCTTCGCGTCCGGTCCGGTCACCGGCGGTTCGCCCTTCGACAAGGAACCCGGTGAAGGCAGCGCGCACACGGTCGAGATCGGGCTCGAGCCCGGTGATGTGTCGGAGGCTCGCGACCGCTTGCCCGACGGCCATCCAGCCACCGTCGACCACCCGGCATCCGGCCGCACGTGCCGACCGGACGAGCGGCGTCTCGAGCGGGAAGTAGACGGCGTCGGAGACCCAGGCGCCTCGGGGGAGCAGCGCGGGGTCGAAGGCCTGTCGCGGGTCGTCGTTCATGCCGAGCGGTGTCGCGTTGACGGCTCCGTCCGCCGTCGCGAGCACCTCGGCGGCATCGGTCATCTCCAGGACACGGGCGTCGACGGGGGAGTCGATGGGTGGCTCGAGCGTCGCGACGAGGGCCTCCGCGCGGCCGACGTCCGCATCGACGACGTCGAGCCGCCGGGCACCGAGTCCGACGAGCGCGTGGGCGATCGCCGAGCCCGCACCACCGGCACCGAACTGCACGACGTGCTGCCCGGCGACCGAGCCGAGACCGCGTTCCACGGCGATCCGGAAGCCGGTCTCGTCGGTGTTGTACCCGATGCGGCGGCCGTCGCGGAACAGCACGAGGTTGACCGCACCGATCCGGGCAGCCCGTGGGTCGAGCGCATCGAGCAACGGGACGACGGCCTGCTTGCAGGGGTGCGTGACGTTGACCGCGCGGTACCCCTCGGCCTCGGCGGTGGCGAGCAACTCCGGCAGATCGGCCGCAGTCCGGCCCACCACGTCGAGGTCGAGCAGACGGTACTCGTAGTCGAGTCCGAGCAGCCGGCCTTCCGCCTCGTGCATCAGGGGAGTCAGCGACCGCTGCAGTCCGGCGCCGATCAGCCCGACGAGCGTGTGCGGCATCGTTCCTCCCGTGGCGTCGACCGGCCATCCGACAGTAGCGCGCCGTGCACGGAGTCCCGATGCGTCCTCAGCGCGTTCGGCGTACCGTCCGGCGCATGAGCTACAGCCAGCCAGACCCAGCCGAAGAGACCACCCAGAGCGAGACACCGGAGCAGCCGGACACCGACCAGGAGAACCTGGAGGAACAGGGCGGTGAACCGGCGGCGCTCGAGATCGACGCCGACGACGTCCCGACGAAGCCCGTCGACTAACGCTGTCGCCCGGCGATGTGCTTCGTGAGCAGGAAAGGTCGGGTCCGAGAGTGGGACCCGACCTTTTCTGCTCACGAAACGCTCTGGTGCCGCTCGTACCTGTGCGCCGATAATGCATATTATGTCAACTCGGATCCGGACAGGGGCTCCCCGTGCGTGAACTCGTCCTGAAGATGTCGATGTCGTTGGACGGCTTCGTGGCCGCTCCCCGAGCTGAGTCGGACTGGATGTTCCGCGGCGGGAGTCCGGACTCGATGGCCTGGGTGCTCGACGTCGTCGCTGGTGCGGGCGTGCACGCCTTCGGCCGCAAGACCTTCGAGTCCATCTCAGGTTTCTGGCCGACGGCACCCGGGCCGATCGCCGAACCGATGAACCGGATCCCCAAGGTCGTCTTCACCACGCAGCGAGACTTCGATCCGCGAACACTGGCAGTCACCGACCCCGAGTCCCCCGCGGCGGCGACCTGGACGGGTGCACGCGTCGCCGCCGGACCGCTCGAAGCCGAGGTGACGGCGCTGAAGCAGGAGTCGGGTGGGTACGTCCTCGCGCAGGGCGGGACGGAGTTCGGTCGCAGCCTGGTCCGGGCCGGTCTGGTCGATGAGTACCGGCTGGCAGTCCTGCCTGTTGCGCTCGGGTCAGGCGATGGCGTGTTCGCCGCTCTGACGGGCGAGCTGGATCTCGAACTGATCAGTTCTCGAGCCTTCGCAGGCGGCGTGCTCGGGCTGGTCTACCGACCGAAGCGCTGAGCAGTTCAGACGGCGACGTCGTCTGAGCGTCGAGCCGCTCGGACACTGACGGGGTCTCGTGCGTAGCGTCTCCACCATGAGCCTCAGCGATGCCCAGATCGGCCGGAACCTCCGGGGCGTCCGCGAACGACTGGCCGGCTCTGATCAGGACGACCTGGCGTTCCGGATGCGGCTGCGCGGCTGGCACTGGGACGCCGCGACCGTGGAGTCGGTCGAGGACGGCGCACGTCCCCTGCTCCGGTCCGAAGCCGAGGACCTCGTGGGGGTCCTCGGGTACTCGGACGCTTTCCTGACGGCCGAGAGCGACGCCGAGCACGAGGCGGACATCGCTGATCAGATGGTCCAGCGAGCCGAGGGGCACCTGCGGCAGGCGACGAAGTGGTGGCACGAGGTCGCGGACCGCTACCGGGTGTCGGGGTTGACTCCCCCGACCGACATCGACTCCGTGGTCGCGGAGGCGCATCGTGCCCACCAGGCCCCTGACGCTGCGCTGGGGGTCCCGACGATCGAAGATCGCACCACGTTGGCGGACTGGGCGAACCGACCGGAACGGCCCGTACACCCGCTCGACGCGATCGAGGTCGGCGTGCCGTGGACGGACGAGCAGATCGCGATGCAGCTCGACCACGCTCTGCGCGAGGCATCGGACGCCGTCCGGTACGCCACCGTGCAGCTGCTCCGCGTCAGCGCAGACGCCTAGGAGACCGCGGCGGTCAGAAGACGGCGACGGTCATCCCGGTCGACGTGGCGGGACGGTCCATGGCGACGATCGCCCCGGGCAGATCGTCGAAACCGATCGTCCGACCGATCGAGTCGTCCGGACGCAGTCGCCCGGTGACGACGTCGGCGAGCATCGCCGCGTACTCCCCCACGGAGATCCCGTGGCTGCCGAGCAGTTCGAGCTCGTCAGCGATGACGCGGCCCATCGGGATCACCGGCTCGGCCTCGTCGTCGAGCAGCAGGCCGACCTGCACGTGGCGTCCCCGAGGGCGCAGGGAGGCGACCGCTGCGACGGAGGTCGCTCGGCTGCCGAACGCGTCGATCGAGACGTGCGCGCCGCCGTCGGTGCGAGCGCGGACTGCGGCGACGGCTCCGTCGTCCATCGGCACGGTGACGGCACCGAGTGCCGCGGCACGTTCGAGCGCCGCCGACGAGACGTCCACCGCGACGACCTGTGCGCCCGCCGCGACCGCGACGATGATCGTCGACAGGCCGACGCCGCCGCAGCCGAACACGACCACCCACTCCCCTGCTGCGACCCGACCTCGGGCGTGCAGGGCGTGGTACGCCGTCCCGAACCGGCACCCGAGTGCTGCGGCCTCGGCGAAGCCCACGGCGTCCGGGAGCGCGACCACGTTGACGTCGGCGTGCGGGATGACGACCGACTCGGCGTGGGAACCGGGCAGCGTGAACCCGGGTTGCTGCTGGCGCGTGCACACCTGGGTGGCGCCGTCGACGCACTCCGGGCACGTCCCGCAGGCGAACACGAAGGGTGCGGTCACCCGGTCACCGACCGACACCCGGGTCACCGCGTCCCCGACGGACGTGACGACACCGGCGAACTCGTGCCCGGGGACGTGCGGCAGCGAGACGGAGTCGTCGTGCCCCTTCCAGGCGTGCCAGTCACTGCGGCACACCCCGGTGGCCGCGACCCGGACGACGACACCGCGGTCCGGTGCCACCGGATCGGGCAGGTCGACGATCGACGGGGCGGATCCGAACTGGTCGTACTGGACTGCGCGCATCCCGCCATCGTCCCAGACGGTGGTGCCGCGTTGTCCACAGGCGACGGATTGGCCGTTGCCCGCCGATGGCGACCGCCGGTTCACTGGTCCCATGGACGAACCGACCGCACTGCACTTCTCCGCCGACCCCGCCGACCTCGACGTCGACCGCGTGCACCGCTGGCTCAGCGAGCAGTCGTACTGGGCACGGGGTCGCAGTCGTGCCACCCAGGACGCGATCATCGCCGGGTCCCGGAACTTCGGCATCTACGACAGCGCGACGGGTGCGCAGCTCGGGTACGCCAGGGTGATCACCGACGGGGTGACGTTCGGCTGGCTGGCCGACGTGTTCGTCGATCCGGACGCTCGTGGCCGTGGTGTCGGCATCGCCCTCGTGCAGGGCGTGACCGAGGCGATCGAGCAACTCGGGTTGAAGCGGTTCGCCCTGTTCACCGCGGATGCGCAGGCACTGTACGAGCGGTTCGGGTTCCGTCCGCTCCCCGACCCGGAAGGCTGGATGATGCGCCCCGGGCCGGGGTTCGGCGCCGACGTGCACGACTGAACCGGACGCCGTGACCTCAGTACTCGATGCGGCCGTCCCGGTTGTGGAACTCTCCCGTGGGCCCGTCCGGCCCGACGGTGGCGAGCGCGACGGTCGCGTCCGTGCCCTCGGTGATCGTCTGGTGCCCGCCGAACCCGTTGAACTCGGTGGCGGTGTACCCGGGGTCGCTGACGTTGACGCGGAACCCCGGCAGGTTCTTCGCGTACTGCACGGTCAACGCGATCACCGCGGCCTTCGACGCGGCGTAGGGCACCGCCGGCACCGCGTACTCGTCGTGGCCCGGGGTCGTCAACCACCGGGCGAACCCGACGCCCGAGGCGACGTTCACGATGACGGGGTGGTCGGACGCCCGCAGGAGCGGGAGCGCCGCCTGCGTGACCCGGACGATGCCGGTGACGTTGGTGTCGAGCACGGCGGACATGGCCGCGGCGTCGAGGTCGTCGACGCCGAACGACGTCCCGAGGATGCCGGCGTTGTTCACGAGCACGTCGAGGACGGGGATGGTCGCGATCGCGGCGTCGATGCTGTCCTGGTCGGTCACGTCGAGCTGGACGACCTCGGCGCCGAGGGCGCGTGCTTCGTCGCCCGTGGCGGGGTCGCGCATGCCGGCGTACACGGTGTGGCCCGCGTCGACCAGGCGGCGGACGGTCTCGAGCCCCAGGCTGCGGTTGGCTCCGGTGATGAGTGTCGTTGTCATGCCCCCACTCTCCGCCCGAGCGGCTGACTCCCCCAGGCACCGTGCGACGGTGGGACCAGCAGTACCAGGACGGACAGGAGGCGCGGGGCCAGGATGGTGGGCATGAGCGAGTTCGCGAGTGTGTTGCGTTCCTGGCGCGACCGCGTCCGTCCCGAAGAGGTCGGCCTGCCGGCCGGGCCCGGCCGACGCACGCCGGGTCTCCGACGCGAGGAACTCGCCGCGCTCGCCGGGGTGAGCGTCGACTACGTCGTCCGCCTCGAGCAGGGCCGCGCGCTGAACCCCTCACCGCAGCTCCTCGGCGCCCTCGCCACGGCGCTCCGGCTCACCACGGCCGAGCGCGACCACCTGTGCCGGGTCGCCGGCGTCGCTCCCCCGTCGCTCCAGGTCGTCCCGCGGCACATCACCCCCGGGGTGCAGCGGCTCGTCGACCGCCTCGGCGACGTCCCGATCGCGGTGTTCACGGCGACGCACGACATCGTGCTGTGGAACGACCTGTGGGCTGCGTTGAACGGTGACCCGTCCCGGGCGGTCGGGATCGAGCGCAACCTGGTGTGGCGGCACTTCATGCACGCCCACGACGGTGTCGAGTGGGACGACGAGCACCAGGAGGAGTTCTCGAGCGACCTCGCAGCGGACCTCCGGCAGGCATCCGGCCGCTACCCCGCCGACCGCGACCTGGCCGAGCTCGTCGCGCGGCTCCGCCGGGAGTCACCCGAGTTCGAACGCCGCTGGGACACCGGTCGCATCGCCGAGCACCGGGCGAGCCGCAAGCAGGTGCACACGCCCGTCGGCCCGATCGAGATCGACTGCGACGTGTTGACGGTGCCGGGCGGCGACCTGCGGATCGTCGTCTACACCGCGGTTCCCGGAACCGAGGACGCCGCCAAGCTCGACCTGCTGCGCGTCACCGGCCTCCAGCAGTTCACGACGGCGCCGTGACCGCGATGGGCGAGCACGACCGCTGACGTCCGGACGGCGGCTGGTCCCCTGGCTAGTGGTCCGAACGAACGACTGCCGGAGCGGTCCACGCTCGGCTCAGGACGGCGTCGTCCGGTTCGTACATCCGGAGGATCGGGCGGAAGTCCCCGGCGGGGCTCGGGAGCCAGTTGGCGTCCGGGTCCGCTGGCCGCTCGTGGCTGATCGTGATCGTGAGTGCGCCGTCCGGGTCGCGGACGATGCCGGGTGTCCGGTCGCCGACCGAGTAGCGGTCGATGGGGTTCGTGACGAGGTAGAAGTCGGGCATGGAGTACATGGTCAGCGACCAGAACCCGCCGACGGGAGGGGTCGGATCGAGACGGAGCGTGTAGGTCCGGGAACCCGTGAGCTGCTCACCCTGGTCGTCGACATACGTCATGATGTACGCCGCCTCGTACGCGTGGTTGCCCCACAGACCACCGAGTGCCGCTGCGGCACGTTCGACGATGCGCAGTTCCGGATCGGTGATCGTGAATCGGTCGTCGTCGAGCGCACCCACCTCGAAGAAGTCGAGGTTGTAGTCGAAGGCGTGCAGGGTGAGCTTCCAGCCGTTCACCTGCGGGCTCGCACCCGAGGTGAGCGCGTGCTCGAGCGCCGCTCGTCCGGCGTCGAGACCGGCGGCGAGCCTCTCGTGCGCGGTGGTGGACAGGTCGAGGTACGGGCTGGTCGGCGCGGTGGTGCCGGCGGGAGCCAGCGACCGCTGCAGTTCGCGGTCGCGTGCCGCGGGCGGGAACTGCTGGGACCAGACGCGGAACTGCTCGAGGAAGACCAGGTCCTCGGGAACGGCTGGGTCCGGTTCGGCGAGGCCGATCGGACGGGCAGCGGTGTCAGCGTCGTCGCGTCCTGGAGCGCGTGCACGGCGGGCAGGTCGTCGTCGCTGCTCACCGCCCAGCGGCCGACGATGGACGCCACCGTCGTCGGGAAGTGGATGACGGTCGTGCCCGACGGTGCGGAGTCGTCCCACGTCGGCGGCACGAGGACGAACTCTGCCGCATGGGTGCCGGTCGCACGGTGGCCGACGTAGGCGAAGTTGTCCGTCCACGCGGACACGAACTGCAGCACGTAGTACCGCCCCGCCGTGTCGGGCACGCGCAACCGGACCGGTCCGACGCTGAGGTCGATCTGGGCCATCGTACAACGTGTCGTTGTTGATGGTGACGAACGTGTCGTCCGGCCCGGCGAGGGTACGGGCGTGTCCGAAGGAGTTCCACGGTGCCGCAGGAACCGCACCGACACCGGTCTCGACGTACCGCGCGACCTGCGCGAGGTTGAACACCAGCGGGAAGCCGTACAGGTACGCCTTCGTCAGGAGTGCTCGGTCGGCATCGCTGCTCACTGCTGTGTCGGTCATGCAGCGATCCCACCCCGAACCGCCGCCAGTGGCTTCACCCCGAACGGGTGAGCAGGCTGCGATGCGACTTCCGGCATCCCCCTGATCAGAGCTCGTGCCTCACTGCGACGAGCTCGGGCTCAGCGCTTCCTCGTCCGCCGCGACGTCCTTCTGCACGGCGAACTGGGTCCGGTGCAACTCCTCGTACCGTCCGCCGACGGCCAGCAGTTCCTCGTGGGTCCCACGCTCGACGATCGAGCCGTCCTCGACCACCAAGATCAGGTCCGCGCTGCGGATGGTCGACAACCGGTGGGCGATCACCATCGCCGTCCGCCCTTCGAGTGCCTCGCTGAGGGCAGCCTGCACGGCCGCCTCGGACGTCGAGTCCAGCGCGGCGGTGGCCTCGTCGAGGATGACGACGCGCGGCTGGGCGAGCAGGAGCCTGGCGATGGTCATCCGCTGGCGCTCGCCGCCGGACAGCCGGTAGCCGCGCTCGCCGACCATGGTGTCCAGCTGGTCCGGCAGGGAGCGGATGAGCGGTTCGAGCCGCGCGCGCCGGACGGCGTCCCACACTTCGTCCTCGGTCGCCTCGGGCCGTGCGAGGCGCAGGTTGGAGCGGATGGTCTCGTGGAACAGGTGGCCGTCCTGCGTCACCATCCCCATGGTGTGTCGCATGGAGGCGAACGTGACGTCGCGGACGTCCGACCCGGCGAGTCGTACGGCGCCGCTGTCGACGTCGTACAGGCGGGAGAGCAGCTGCGCGATCGTGGACTTGCCGGCCCCGGAGGTGCCGACGAGGGCGACGGTCTGCCCCGGCTCGATCCGGAACGAGACACCGTGCAACACCTCGTCACCGCCGCGGGTGTCCAGCGTGGAGACCTCCTCGAGCGAGGCGAGGGAGACCTTGTCCGCAGCGGGGTAGGCGAAGCGGACGTCGTCGAACTCGACCGCCACCGGGCCGTCCGGGACGGTGCCGGCGTCGGGCTTCTCCTGGATGAGTGGTTCGAGGTCGAGGACCTCGAAGACGCGCTCGAAGCTGACCACCGCGCTCATGATCTCCACCCGGGCGTTCGCGAGGCTGGTCAGCGGCGCGTACAGGCGGGTGAGCAGGAGGGCCAGCGTCACCACATCGCCCGTGTTCAGCTGGCCACCGAGTGCGAGGGCGCCGCCGACCCCGTAGACGAGCGCGAGGGCGAGCGCGGAGACCAGGGTGAGGGCGGTCACGAAGACGAACTGCAGCAGGGCACTCCGCACCCCGATGTCGCGGACCCGGGCGGCGCGGACGCGGAACTCCTCCGCTTCCTCGTCGGGCCGGCCGAACAGCTTCACGAGGGTGGCACCGGGCGCGGAGAAGCGCTCGGTCATCTGCGTGCTCATGGCGGCGTTGTGGTCGGCGGCCTCGCGACGCAGCGCGGCGAGGCGGCTGCCCATGCGCCGCGCGGGGACGAGGAAGATCGGGAGCATGACGATCGCCAGGACCGTCACGAGCCAGGACGTGCTGAGCATGACGGTCAGGGTGAGGATCAGCGCCACGAGGTTCGTGACGACGCCGGACAGCGTGCCGCTGAAGGCCTGCTGCGCGCCGATCACGTCGTTGTTGAGGCGGCTGACGAGGGCACCCGTGCGTGTGCGGGTGAAGAAGGCGATCGGCATCTTCTGCACGTGGTTGAAGACGGCGGTCCGGAGGTCCAGGATCACGCCTTCGCCGATGCGTGCGGAGAACCAGCGCGTGGCGAGCGACACGCCTGCGTCGCCCACGGCGACCAGGGCGATGACGACCGCGAGCCAGGTGATCGTGCCGAGCGCGCCCCGGGCGACGATGACGTCGACCACCCGGCCGGCGAGCACCGGTGTCGCGACCGCGAGGACGGCGCCCACGACGGAGAGGACGATGAAGACCACCAGCTTGGCCCGGTAGGGCACTGCGAACGTCATGATCCGCCGCACGGACGCGCGCGAGATGCCGTGCTTGCCGTCCTTGGCGGTCGAGATCTTGTACAGCGAGCTCCAGGCCACGCCTTCCATGCTCATGGCAGTCAGGATACGTCGGTCCTCGCGCCCCTCAGACCGCGGTGAACACCAACGAGGCGTTCTGCCCACCGAACCCGAACGAGTTGTTCAGCGCCGCACGCATGGCCGCGGTCCGAGCCGTCCCCGCCACCACGTCCAGGTCGATCGCCGGGTCCTGGTGCTGCAGGTTCAGCGTCGGCGGCACGACCCCGGTCTCGAGTGCCCGGACCGTCAGGATCGCCTCGACTGCTCCCGCCGCACCGAACATGTGCCCGATGGCGCTCTTCGGCGCGGTGACGAGCGCACCGGTCCCGACAGCACGACCGATCGCCGCTGCCTCACCGACGTCCCCGACCGGGGTCCCGGTCGCGTGCGCGTTGACGTGGTCGATGTCCGCACCGGTGAGCCCGGCCATCCGGATCGCCGCCGTCATCGCGCGCTCCTGCTCGCTACCGTCCCCGAGCGGGGCGGTGATGTGGAACGCGTCCGACGTGATCCCCCACCCGGCGAGCGTCCCGTGCGACCGCTGTGCGCGGGCGGCGGCGTGCGAGGCTCGTTCCAGGACGACGAACCCGGCACCCTCGCCGAGCACGAACCCGCGGCGGTCGGCGTCGAACGGTCGCGACAACGTGGTGGGGTCGTCACCGTCGGGCTTCGCGAGGGCCTGGGACTGCGCGAACGAGGCCATGGTGACCGGGGTGACCGCCGCTTCGGTGCCGCCCGCGATGACGACGTCGGCCTCCCCCGTGACGATGAGCCGCGCGGCCGTCGCGATCGCCTCGGCACCGGACGCGCACGCCGAGACGGTCGTGTACGCACCGGCGCGGGCGCCGTACTCGATGCTGATCTGCGCCGCGGCCCCGTTGGCCATGAGCATCGGGACGGTCCGGGGCGACACCCGACGCGCGCCCGAGGCGCCGAGCACGTCGTGTGCATCGAGCAACGTCTCCACTCCCCCGATGCCGGTCCCGACGACGACGGCCAGGCGGTCGCCGTCCACCGCGGGCGCGCCGGCGTCGGCCCAGGCCTCGCCGGCGGCGACGAGCGCGAGCTGCTGGCTGCGGTCGAGTCGGTTCGCCCGGACGCGACCGAGTGCGGAATCGGCGTCGAGTGCTGCGTCGGCGCCGACCATGATCGGCACCCGTTCCCAGAGCTGCCCGTCGCGGTGCAGCTCGTGCACGCCGGAGCGTCCGGCGACCAGGGCGTCCCACAGCGGCGCGACGCCGTGACCGAACGGGGAGACCGCGCCGTAGCCGGTGATGGAGATGTCCACGAGTGCTCCTTCTTGTACGTTGAACAAGTTGAGTTGTACCACGTACAATTCAGAGATGGCAACCACCGACGGCGCCCGGACGACCCGCGGCGCAGCGACCCGGGCGAGGATCCTCGCCGCGACCGCCGGACTCCTCAGCGCAGGTGCAGCCGGTGGCGCGGGCGGAGCGAGCACCGCACGCGCCAGTGACGCGGGCGGAGCGAGCACCGCACGCCACGCCGTCACCGTCAGCGAGATCGCCCGTGCGGCCGGGGTCTACCCGAACCAGATCACGCACCACTACGGCTCGAAGGACCGCCTCGTCCTCGACGCCGCCTTCGCGCTCTTCCTCCGCGACACCACGCGCCTGCAGGCAGCCGGTCGGCGCGCCGGGTCCGCCGACGCGTTCCGTCAGGTGCTCGCACGCACCGCGCTCGCCATGCCGTCGACACTCCTCGTCGTGCGCGCGCTGGCCGCCGCCGGTGACGACGACGCCCAGCGCGAGCGCGTGCGACTCCTGCTCGCGGTCCTGTTCCGGCAGTCGGAGCGCTACCTCGAGCGCGTCGTCGCCGAGCACGGCTGGACGAGTCCGAGCGGTGTCGGCCGTGATGCCCGGACGTTCTGGAGCGCGGTGTTCGGCGCGACGCTCCTGGCCGACGCGGGCGTCACCGGCGGGCCGTCGGACCTCGACCTGGCCGGCACGGTGTCCATCCGCTGAGCGCGGGACGACGACCGGCGAGGGCTACTCGCCGAAGCCGCTCCGCACCAGCTCCACCAGTGCGTCGACCGCGATCTGCGCATCGGTCCCGCGCGCCTCGATCGACACGGTGGCACCCTTCGGCAGCGCCAACGCCATGATCGCCAGCAGGCTCTTCGCGTCCACGCCGTTCACGCGCACCGCTGCGTCGTACTTGGCTGCCGTCTTCACGAACTCCGCCGCGGGGCGGGCGTGCAGGCCGGTCTCGTTCACCAGTTCGACGCTCTCGGACGCGGCCACGTCGTCGACGCTGGCCGCCCCGTCACCCGGCCCCGTGCCTCCCGGCTGGTCACCGGACGGACGGGAGGCACTGCTCGCGTCGTCCGCGGACCCTGCGGCGGACGCCGCAGCAGCGAGCACTGCCTCGGCGTCACCACCCGTCTGGGCCGCGACGGCCGCGGCGACCGTGCCCTCGACGAGGGGAGCCTGCGAGACGTGCACGCGTGCACGGACGTCGTCGTCGAGGAAGTCGAGCGCCGTGTCGGTGGTCAGGTAGGCCGAACCGAGGTCGCACAGGACGACGACGGCGTCGGCGTCGCCGAGCTCCTCGATGCCGGCGGTGATCGCCTCGAACGACGTGCCGATGCCGCCGTCGTCGGTCCCGCCGGCCGCGACGAGCGGTACGTCGGCCGCCATCTGTCGGGCGAGTTCGACGGTGCCGGAGGCGATCGCGGCGCTGTGCGAGACGATCAGGATGCCGACGGTCACGCGGCGGAGCCCGTCGTCGCGTCCACCGCGGCGCGCAGGATGTACGCCGTCGACTGTGCACCCGGATCGCGGTGCCCGACGGCGCGTTCGCCGAGGTAGCTCGCACGCCCCTTGTGGGCGACGAGCGGTTCGGTGGCCTCGGCGCCCGAGGCGGCGGCGTCGGCCGCGGCGGCGAGCACCGCTGCCGGGTCGTCACCGGCGGCGGCGGCAGCGGTGGCGGCGTCGACCGCGGGGGTCCAGGCGTCCACCATCGTCTTGTCGCCGACGGCGGCCTTGCCGCGCGAGACCACGCCGTCGCGGGCTGCGGCGAGCACGGCGACGAGCGTGTCGGCGTCGAGCTCGGTCGCGTCGCCAGCAGCCTGGGCTGCCTTCAGGTACGCGGTGCCGAACAGCGGGCCGGCGGCGCCGCCGACGGTCGAGATGAGCTTCGTCGCGACCGTCTTGAGCACGGCGCCGGGCGTGTCGAAGGACCCGCCGTCGATGGCCTCGAGCACGGCGCGGAAACCGCGGTCGAGGTTCTCGCCGTGGTCCCCGTCACCGATCTCGCGGTCGAGTGTGACGAGTTCGGCCCGGTGTTCGTCGATCGTCGCAGCGGTGCGACGGACCCAGTCGATGGCCCATGCGGTGTCGAGCGCCAATGCGGTTCCCTTCGTGTTTCCGGCCCGGTGGGCTCGGTGTCGTGGTCGGTGGTCGAGCGGCCGTACTCGGCCGCTCAGCGGCCCCAGCGCAGTGCCGGGGTCTCCACCGGTGCGTCCCAGAGTGCCGTGAGCTCCTCGTCGAGCACCGTGACGGTGAGCGAGAACCCCTGCATCTCGAGGGACGTGACGTAGTCGCCGACCAAACTACGCGTGACGTCGTACCCGCGGTCCGTCAGCACCTCGGCGGCGCGGCGGTAGGCGATGTACAGCTCGGACAGCGGGGTGCCGCCCATGCCGTTGACGAGCAGGAGCAGCTTCGAGCCGGCCGGGGCGTCGAGGTCGGTCAGGATCGGTTCGAGCACACGGTCGACGAGCTGGTCGGCCGGTGCCATCGGGATGCGCTCGCGCCCGGGCTCGCCGTGGATGCCGATGCCGAGTTCGACCTCGTCGTCGGCGAGCGTGAAGGACGGCTCCCCCGCGTGCGGCACGGTGCCGGATGCCAGGGCCAGGCCCATCGACCGCGTGACGTCGTTGACGTGGCGGGCGACCGCGGCGACGGCGTCGAGGTCGTCACCGCGCTCGGCCGCGGCACCGGCGCACTTCTCGACGACCACGGTGCCGGCCACGCCGCGGCGACCGGCGGTGTAGAGCGAGTCCTGCACGGCGACGTCGTCGTCGACCACGACGGCCTCGACGCGGATGTCGTCCATCTCGGCGAGCTCGGCGGCGGTCTCGAAGTTCAGGACGTCGCCGGTGTAGTTCTTCACGATGTGCAGGACGCCCGCCCCGCCGTCGACGGCCTTGGTGGCCGCGACGATCGGGTCGGGGGTCGGACTCGTGAACACCGGGCCCGGGACGGCGGCGTCGAGCATGCCGTACCCGACGAAGCCCGCGTGCAGCGGCTCGTGTCCGCTGCCGCCGCCACTGACGATGCCGACCTTGCCGGCGACGGGTGCGTCGGCGCGGTGCAGGTGGATCGGGTCCTCGACCAGGACGACGTGTCCGGCGTGTGCCCGGGCGAATCCCCGGACGGTCTCGTCGACCACGGCTTGCGGGTCGTTGATGAGCTTCTTCATGCGCGTGCCTCCACGGGTACGGGGCCGAGCCGAGGCGAACTGCACACCGCCGTCGTCGACCGGAGTGCGCCCAATCTACATCCGACGCCCGGGCGCTCGTTCGTCCGGTCTGCACGTTCGTGCAGTGCGACGGGGACGCGTCACCGGCTCGCGATCCCCCGCAGCGCACGCCGGTTGCACGTTCGTGCACGATCCCGGACTTCCCTCAGGAATTCATCGCCGCGTCGTTCGCCGCGTCACTAGGCTCGGCCTCAATCACTCAACGGGGAGTGCGGCGCAGCACCACCGGACCCCCACCTCACGCACTGGAGGTCACCGATGGACGACATCGGCGTCAAGTTCCTGTCCGAGCTCGTCGGGACGGCGATGCTCATCATCCTGGGTGGCGGTGTCGTCGCCGCCGTCTCCCTCACGAAGTCGAAGGGCTTCGGGGCCGGCTTCCTCATGGTCACGATCGGTTGGGGCTTCGCGGTCTTCGCCGGCGTCCTCGTGTCCTACAAGTCGGGCGGCCAGCTCAACCCGGCCGTCAGCCTCGCCCAGGCCATCCTCGGCAACATCAGTGTCGGCACGATGCTCATCTACTGGCTCGCGCAGATGATCGGCGCGGTCATCGGTGCCGTCATCGTCTGGCTCGCCTACAAGCAGCACTTCGACGAGGAGCCCGACGCCGCTGCGAAGCTCGGCGTGTTCTCCACCGGCCCCGCGATCCGGTCGTACGGCTGGAACGTCGTGACCGAGATCATCGGCACCTTCGTGCTCGTCTTCGTCATCCTCGCGATGACGAACGGCAAGGCACCTGCCGAACTCGGCGCCGTCCCCGTCGCCTTCCTCGTGATCGCGATCGGTGTCAGCCTCGGTGGCCCGACCGGCTACGCCATCAACCCGGCCCGTGACCTCGGCCCGCGCATCGCCCACGCCTTCCTGCCCATCAAGGGCAAGGGCTCGAGCGATTGGTCGTACGCCTGGGTGCCGGTCGTCGGACCGCTCGTCGGCGGTGCACTCGCCGCCGTGCTGTCGCTCGCGCTGCTGCCCGTCGTCAGCTGAACCCACCCAACCCCGGGGTGAGCGGCCCGCGATCGCGGGCCGCTCACCGCACCGAACACCCGTAAGGAGCACCAATGGCCGACTACATCGTCGCCATCGACCAGGGCACGACCTCCACCCGAGCGATCGTCTTCGATCACTCCGGCTCGATCATCTCGACCGGGCAGAAGGAGCACGAGCAGATCTTCCCGCGCGCCGGGTGGGTCGAACACGACCCCGCCGAGATCTGGGACAACACCCGCGAGGTGATCGGTCAGGCGCTGTCGCGTGCCGACATCACGCGTCACGACGTCGCCGCCGTGGGCATCACCAACCAGCGCGAGACCGCCGTCGTCTGGGACAAGACCACCGGCAAGCCGATCTACAACGCGATCGTCTGGCAGGACACCCGCACGCAGTCGATCGTCGACAAGCTCGCCGACGGCGACACCGATCGCTACAAGGCCATCGTCGGCCTCCCGCTCGCGACGTACTTCGCCGGCACCAAGATCATGTGGATCCTCGAGAACGTCGAGGGTGCGCGTGAGAAGGCCGAGGCCGGGGACCTGCTCTTCGGCACCACCGACACCTGGGTCCTCTGGAACCTGACCGGTGGCGTCGACGGCGGCGTCCACAAGACCGACGTCACGAACGCGTCCCGCACGCTGTTCATGGACCTCGAGACGCTCCAGTGGCGCGACGACATCCTCGCCGACTTCGGTGTGCCGAAGTCGATGCTCCCCGAGATCGTCAGCTCCTCCGAGGTCTACGGCCACGTCGAGTCGTCCAACCTGCTCCGCGAGGTCCCGATCGCGGGCATCCTCGGCGACCAGCAGGCCGCGACCTTCGGCCAGGCGGCGTTCGACCAGGGCGAGTCGAAGAACACCTACGGCACCGGCAACTTCCTCATCTTCAACACCGGTACCGAGATCGTCCGCTCCGAGAACGGCCTGCTCACCACCGTCGGCTACAAGCTCGGCGACCAGGCGACGCACTACGCACTCGAGGGCTCGATCGCCGTGACGGGCTCGCTCATCCAGTGGCTCCGCGACAACCTCGGTCTCATCGGCAGTGCCCCGGAGGTCGAGGCGCTGGCCAAGACCGTCGAGGACAACGGCGGCGTGTACTTCGTGCCGGCGTTCTCCGGGCTGTTTGCGCCGTACTGGCGTCCGGACGCTCGCGGTGCCATCGTCGGCCTGACCCGCTACGTCAACAAGGGGCACATCGCACGTGCGGCCCTCGAGGCGACGGCGCTGCAGACCCGCGAGGTCCTCGACGCGGTGAACGCCGACTCGGGCGTGGACCTGACCGAGCTCAAGGTCGACGGCGGCATGACCGCCAACAACGAGCTCATGCAGTTCCAGGCCGACATCCTCAACGTGCCGGTGGTGCGTCCGGTCGTCGCCGAGACGACGGCGCTCGGCGCGGCCTACGCGGCCGGTCTCGCGGTGGGCTTCTGGGCCAACCTCGACGAGCTCCGTGCCAACTGGCAGGAGGACAAGCGCTGGGAGCCGCAGCTCGACGCTGCGGAGCGCGAGCGCACGCTCCGTCTCTGGAAGAAGGCCGTCACGAAGACCTTCGACTGGGTCGACGAGGACGTCCAGTAGCGACGCACGCGCACGCTGACCGCGTGCACTGAACGCACCGACGGGAGGCCCGGTGCCGGTTCCTGGAACCGGCACCGGGCCTCCCGTCAGTTGCGTCTACTCCGCGTCGGTCGCGGTCGGGACCGCGATCCAGTCCGCCAGCTTGCGGGTGCCAGCGCCGGAGTCGATCGCCTCGGCGGCCACCGCGAGTTGCTCGCGGAAGCGCTGCAGGATCGGTCGGTCGGACTCGGCCGGGTCCTGCGCCAGACGGAAGGAGACCAGCCCCGCCGCGGCGTTGAGCAGCACGATGTCGCGCACCGGGCCCGTCTCCCCCGACAGCACGCGGTGCACGACGGCTGCGTTGTGCTCGGGGTCGCCACCGAGCAGGTCCTCGGTGCGTGCACGTGCGATGCCGAGGTCGCGCGGGTCGAGGTCGTGCTCGATGATGCGCCCGCCGGTGACCTCCCAGATGTGGCTGTGGCCGGTGGTGGTGAGCTCGTCGAGGCCGTCGTCCCCGCGGAACACCAGGGCGGTCGCGCCGCGGGTCTGGAACACGCCCGTGATGATCGGCACGAGGTCGAGCTGCGCGACGCCGACCGCGTTCGCTTCGCACCGTGCGGGGTTGACGAGCGGCCCGAGGAAGTTGAACACCGTGGGCACGCCGATCTCGCGGCGGACCGGCCCGGCGTGCGCGAAGCCCGGATGGAACGCGTTGGCGAACGCGAAGGTCAGTCCGACACGCCGGAAGGTGTCCGCGACACGCGCGGCGTCCATCGTGAGATCGAGCCCGAGTGCGGCGAGCACGTCGCTCGAACCGGACTTCGACGAGCTCGCCTTGTTGCCGTGCTTCACGACGGGCACCCCGGCGGCGGCGATGACGATCGCCGCCATGGTCGAGACGTTCACGGTGCCGACGACGTCCCCACCCGTCCCGACGATGTCCAACGCCATCGGGTCGACGTCCAGCGGAACGGCGGCGTCGAGGATCGCGTCGCGGAACCCGACCACCTCGTCGACGGTCTCGCCCTTCGCACGGAGCGTCACGGCGAACGCGGCGATCTGTGCCTGGGTGGCGCGCCCGTGCACGATCTCCTCCATGGCCCATGTGGATTGCCTGATCGTCAGGTCCTCGCGCGCCATGAGCGCGCTGATCACTGCAGGCCAAGAGAGTGCGTCAGGCATGGCTCGATCGTAGTGAATTCGAGAGACCCGCCAGTCTCCTGCGAAAACACTGTCTGGGGTTTCGGCCATAATGGAGGACGTGACTAGCACCCCTCTCTCCAGATCCGCCAGCGGTCCGGCCCTGAACAGGCCGAACGCCGTTGCCGTGGGGACGATCGTGTGGCTGGGCAGCGAGGTCATGTTCTTCGCCGGCCTGTTCGCGATCTACTTCACGCTGCGCAGCACGTCCCCCGAGCTGTGGGCGGCCGAAACCTCCAAGCTCGAGGTGCCCTTCGCCTCGGTGAACACGATCATCCTGGTGCTGTCCAGCTTCGCGTGCCAGTTCGCCGTGTTCGCTGCAGAGCGCTTCCAGGTGCACCGCACGAGCTGGAACCCGCGCCACTGGGGCATGACGGAGTGGTTCTTCGTCACCTACGCGATGGGCGCGATCTTCGTCTGCGGCCAGATCTTCGAGTACGCCAATCTCTGGCACGAGGGCGTCACGCTCTCCTCCAGCGCCTACGGCTCGGCCTTCTACATGACGACCGGGTTCCACGGCCTCCACGTCACGGGTGGCCTCATCGCCTTCCTGCTGACGCTCGGTCGCGGCTTCGCCGCGAAGAACTTCGGTCACAAGGAAGCGACCACCGCCATCGTCGTGTCGTACTACTGGCACTTCGTCGACGTTGTGTGGATCTTCCTCTTCGCCGTCATCTACCTTCTCAAGTAGGAACTGGACACCCCCGAGCACATGTTCAACAGAACCAAGACCAAGAAGGGCCGCCGTTCACCGATGGCGACCGTCTCGCTCATCGTCGTCGGCCTCATGACCACCGGCGGTGCGTACGCGCTCTTCAGCTCCACGGCCAACGCCGACGACAGCACGAGCACCGTCGCGGCGACCAGCCAGTCGAAGGTGAACGAGGGCCAGAAGCTCTTCGCCTCGAACTGCGCGACCTGCCACGGCCTCTCCGCCCAGGGCACGAGCGAGGGTCCGTCCCTCATCGGTGTCGGCGCCGCCTCGGTCGACTTCCAGGTCGGCACCGGCCGTATGCCGATGGCCGCCCAGGGTCCGCAGGCCGAAGAGAAGCCCGCGCAGTTCACGGACGAGCAGGTCGACGCCCTCGCCGAGTACGTCGCCTCGCTGGGCCCCGGCCCGGCCGTCCCGTCCACCGAGCTCACCAACGGTGAGGACGGCGACGCGGCCGAGGGTGCCGAGCTCTTCCGCATCAACTGCGCCATGTGCCACAACGTGGCCGGCGCCGGCGGTGCCCTGACCGAGGGCAAGTACGCCCCGAACCTGTCGACGGTCTCCGGCAAGCACATCTACGAGGCGATGCAGACCGGCCCGCAGAACATGCCGGTCTTCAACGACCTGAACCTCACGCCGGAGCAGAAGGCCGACATCATCACGTACCTCAAGTACGTGCAGGACAACAAGTCGCCCGGCGGGTTCGCACTCGGCTCCCTGGGCCCGGTGGCCGAGGGTCTGTTCATCTGGATCTTCGGACTCGGCGCGGTCGTCGCGATGACCGTCTGGCTGACCGCGAAGTCCAACTGATCGTCCGTGTCGAACGACACTGAAGGGAACACCATGGCAGAGCACGACGACGAGACGCTGAACTCGTCCTCGGCTGTCGAGAAGCACGGCACGACCACCTCCCCCGGGATCGCGGTGCTGCCCACCGACCCGTTCGAGAACCCGGGTGAGCCGCCGCACCGCGCGCGCCGCACCGACGTCGACCCGAAGAAGCAGCGCCTGGCCGAGCGTCAGGTCGCGACCTTCTTCTACCTCTCGATCGTCGGCAGCGTCCTCTCGATCGCGGCCTACGTCGCGTTCCCGATCGACTCGAACGACTTCGGGACGGTCCGCACCGCGAACCTCTTCCTCGGCCTCTCGATCGCCCTCGCACTCATCGCGCTGGGCCTCGGCGCGGTCTACTGGTCGAAGTCGCTCGTCGTCGACCGCGAGATCACCGAGCTCCGCCACGGCACCCGCGGCACGGACGCGACGCGCGCCAAGGCCGTCGAGGCCTTCCAGCTGGCCGACAAGGAGTCCGGCTTCAGCCGTCGCAAGCTGATCCGCAACTCGATGATCGGTGCGCTGGCTGCGTTCCCGCTGCCGGGCATCGTCCTGGTCCGCGACCTCGCCCCGGCCGAAGACCCGAACGAGCTCCTGCGCCACACCTTCTGGAAGCAGGGCCTGCGCCTGACGAAGGACCCGACGGGTCTGCCGATCAAGGCCTCGGACGTGACCATCGGTTCGGTGTTCCACGTCATCCCGGACGGCATGCTCGACTCCGAGCACATGCTCGAGGAGAAGGCCAAGGCCTCCGTCCTCCTCATGCGTCTCGACCCGAAGGACCTCAACCCGTCCAAGGGCCACGAGAACTGGGGCTACGACGGCATCGTCGCGTACTCCAAGATCTGCACCCACGTCGGATGCCCGGTCGCGCTCTACGAGCAGCAGACGCACCACCTGCTGTGCCCGTGCCACCAGTCCACCTTCGATGTCTCGAACAACTGCGAGGTCATCTTCGGTCCGGCCGCACGCCCCCTCCCCCAACTTCCGATCGCGATCGACGACGACGGCTACCTGGTTGCCCAGAGCGACTTCCACGAGCCGGTCGGACCGTCCTTCTGGGAGCGTGAACGCTGATGACCAGCACCCCCACCACCACGGCACCGAGCAGCACGGCCAACAAGCCGGCTCCGGAGCGCGGATCCCGCATCATCGGCGGGGTCGCCAACTACATCGACGAGCGCACCAGCATCTCGGGGCTCGTCAAGGAAGTCGGCCGGAAGATCTTCCCGGACCACTGGAGCTTCATGCTCGGCGAGGTGGCGCTGTACAGCTTCGTCGTCGTCCTGCTCTCCGGCACGTTCCTGACGTTCTTCTTCCAGGCCTCCATGGCCGAGGTCGTCTACAACGGCACGTACGTCCCGCTCAAGGGCGTCGAGATGTCGACGGCGCTCCAGTCCACGCTGGACATCTCGTTCGACATCCGCGGTGGGCTCTTCGTCCGCCAGGTCCACCACTGGGCGGCCCTGCTGTTCGTGGCGTCGATCATGCTGCACATGGCCCGCGTGTTCTTCACCGGTGCCTTCCGCAAGCCGCGTGAGCTCAACTGGGTCTTCGGCTTCCTGCTCTGGGTCCTCGCCATGGGTGAGGGCTTCACCGGCTACTCGCTCCCCGACGACCTGCTCTCCGGAAACGGTCTGCGGATCATCGTCGGCATGATCGAGGGTGTCCCGGTGATCGGCGTCTGGATCGCCTACCTGCTCTTCGGTGGCGAGTTCCCGGGCACCGACATCGTCGGCCGCCTGTACACGCTGCACATCCTGCTGCTGCCGGCGATCCTCGTCGCGGTGCTCGGTGTCCACCTCGTGCTCGTCGTGATCAACAAGCACACCCAGTTCGCCGGCCCGGGCAAGACCAACGACAACGTCGTCGGTGTCCCGATCCTCCCGGCGTTCGCCGCCAAGGCCGGCGGGTTCTTCTTCATCGTCGCGGGCATCATCGCCCTCATCGCGTCGATGTTCACGATCAACCCGATCTGGAACTACGGCCCGTACGACCCCTCGCCGGTCTCCGCCGGTACCCAGCCCGACTGGTACATCGGCTTCGCCGACGGCGCACTGCGTCTGGTGCCGCCGCACTGGGAGGTCGTGTGGTTCGGCTACACGGTGTCGTTCAACATCCTGGCGCCCATCGCGGTCCTGGTGCTGCTCATCCTCGCGATCCTGCTGTACCCGTTCCTCGAGTCGTGGATCACCGGCGACAAGCGCGAGCACCACATCCTGGACCGTCCGCGCAACGCCCCGACCCGCACGGCGATCGGTGCCGCCGGCATCACGCTCTACGCCAGCCTCTGGGCTGCGGCGTCGTCGGACATCATCGCGACCCACTTCCTGGTGTCGATCGAACACGTGATCCACGTGATCCAGGCAACGACGGTCCTCGGCCCGTTCGTCGCCTTCTGGATCACGAAGCGCGTGTGCCTCGCACTCCAGAAGAAGGACCGCGAGATCGTCCTGCACGGCTACGAGTCCGGTCGCATCGTCCGACTCCCCCACGGTGAGTACATCGAGGTGCACGAGCAGCTCGACGAATACGAGCGCTGGAAGCTGCTGCAGTTCAACGAGTACAAGCCGCTCATGATCCGCCCGAACGCCAAGGGGCAGATCACCGTGGTCCAGAAGGCCCGTGCGAGCGTCTCCCGCTTCTTCTTCGAAGACCGCATCGAGCCGGTCTCGAAGGCCGAGCTCGAGGCAGCGCACGCCGCCCACCACGGCCCGGACCTCGAGGGCAGCCACCAGGCCCCGCAGGTCGAGGAAAAGCACTAAGCACGACGACAGGAACCCCCGCCACCACGTGGCGGGGGTTTCTTCGTGCGATGGGCGAAACGCCGCCCCCAGTTCACGGCTGGTTCACCGACACGTGCTGGACTCATCCAGGACGGTGTGGCAACGTGTTGCACCACGCATCCGCCAACGGAATGAGACCCCGATGGACAGCCGGACGGCCGAACACCCCAGGCCGAACCACTTCCTCCTCCACCTCAGCGACACCCACCTCGTCTCCGGCGACGGTGATCTGTACGGCGGGGTCGACTCCGCCGCACGGCTCACCGAGATCGTCGCGGACATCGAAGCATCAGGCACCCGGCCGGAAGCGATCGTCGTCACCGGCGACGTGGCCGACAAGGGCGAACCGGGTGCCTACGCCCGCGTCCGCGAGATCGTCGAGCCAGCTGCCCGCCGGATCGGTGCCCAGGTCATCTGGGCGATGGGCAACCACGACGAGCGCGGCGCGTTCCGTCAGGAGCTCTTCGGGTTGCACCCCACCGACCGTCCTGTCGACTTCGTCTACGACGTCAACGGTCTCCGGGTGATCACCCTCGACACGAGTGTCCCGGGCCACCACCACGGCGAGGTCTCCCCCGAGCAGCTCGACTGGCTGGCCGAGGTCCTGTCCGAGGCTGCGCCGCACGGCACCATCCTGGCGATGCACCACCCGCCCGTGCCGAGCGTGCAGGACCTGACCGTCCTCGTCGAGCTCCGCGACCAGCAGGCCCTGGCCGAGGTGCTGGAGGGCAGTGACGTCCTGTCCATCATCGCCGGCCACCTGCACTACTCGACCAGCGCGGTCTTCGCGGGCATCCCCGTGTCGGTCGCCAGTGCCACCTGCTACACGCAGGACCTCACCGAGTTCCAGGGCGGCACGCGTGGGCGGGACGGCGCGCAGTCGTTCAACCTGGTGCACGTCTACGGCCACAACGTCGTGCACTCGGTCGTCCCGATCGGGCACTACTCCACGGTCGGCGAACCGGTGTCGGCCGTCGAGACCGAGGCCCGACTCGCAGCGCACGGGGTCACGATCCCGCCCGCGGTCGAGCCGGCTCCGGTGACCTCGAGCATCCCGGTCTTCACGCTCGACTCGGTGCCGGTCTCCCCCGTCCACCGGTAGGTCGCCGCACTTCGTGAGCAGCAATGGTCGGGTCCGCAGTGCGGACCCGACCATTTGTGCTCACCATGTGCGGTGGGCGTGCGCCCACGGCGGACGGGAGGCGCGTGGCGGGGCCGCCACGGGCCTCCGCCGTCCGGCCGGTGGTCATGACCCACCGCGAGACGTGTGTCGAGCGGTCAGCTAGCGTCGTCTGCCGGGGCGGGCGCCGACAGGCCGTGACCGGTCGGCGGACGGCGGTCGGCGCCGAGCCCGGAGCCGTGGCTGGGCTTCGGCGCCGGGCTCGCGGGCTCGCCCGGAGCGCATGGCTGGGCTTCGGCGCCGGGCTCGCAGGCTCGCCCGGAGCGCGTCGCTGGGTTTCGGCGCCGGGCTCGCAGGCTCGCCCGGAGCGCCCCGGCAGGACGCTGGCGCGTCCTAAGCGCCGGGGCGCTCCCACGGCGCGGGGAAGGGGAAGTAGCGCTCGAGGAAGTCGGTCACGCGCTGCGTCCGCTCCTCGTCGCTGACCTCCGGGAAACTGCCGTCGTTCAGGCAGAAGAAGTCCGCGTTCCGCTTCTTGAGCAACTCGTCGAGCGACCGCAGCCCGGACTGCATCGTGGTGTCGATGTAGCGGACGTCGGCGTTCTCCTGCGTGATCGCTCGACCCGTGAGCAACGAGTAGTAGTGGTAGAGCGAGTTGGTCACCGAGATGTTCTCGGCAGCACGGAAGCGCGACGCCGCCGTGGCACGGAACTCGTCGGCGAACTCGTGCTCCATCTCCGTCATGATCGACGAACGGAGCGGGGTGGGCGCGTGCTCGAGGTGCCGGGTGGTGACCGCGCCGAACCGCTGCTGCAACAGGCGACGGTTGACCCGTGCGGAGTTCTCGAACCCACTGCGCGCGGCGTTGTTCACGCCGAGCCCGATGCGGGTGGTGGCGAGGATGAACTTCGACACCGACCCCGGGCTGAAGAACACCGAGGGGTCGACGGTGCGGCCGAAGAACATGTCGTCGTTCGAGTAGATGAAGTGCTCGCTGATGCCCGGGATGTGGTGCAGCTGCGACTCGACGGCCTGCGAGTTGTGCGTCGGCAGCACGGACGGGTCGGCGAAGAACTCCTCGCTGCGCACGATGCGGACCTTGGGATGGTCAGCGAGCCAGTGCGGAGCGGGTGAGTCGGTGGCGATGTAGATCTGGCGGATCCACGGTGCGAACGTGTGCACCGAGCGGAGTGCGTACTTGAGCTCGTCGATCTGGCGGAACCGTGCGGGGGCGTCGTCGCCCTCGCCCAGGACGGCCGTCGCCTGCGCAGCCTGGCGGGCGCGCTGGTACTCGATGGCGTTGCCGTCGACCCACGAGAAGACGATGTCGATCGGGAACCGGATGTCGGAGACGTGGTCGTCGAACATGTGCTCGACGGTGCGCCAGGTGCGGCCGTAGCGCTCGATGTCGACGAGCACGAACTCGTCCACCGGCAGGCTGCGGCGCATCAGGGCGTTCTCGACGGGCGCGAGCACCTCGGTGTCGGTGAGTCGCCAGAACTCGAGCTGCACGCTCGTCTCGGCGCCGTAGCGCAGACGACCGAGGGGCTCCAGGCGCGGGCGGAACACGCGCAGCACCGGCTCGTCGACCGGCCCGAGGCCGTCGTCCTGCACGAGCACGGCCGGCTCCCCCGGCGGCTTCGCGTAGAACGGCTCGTTGACGGCGGCGGCCATGACGGCGCTCTCCGCACGCTGGCGGTCGCGCTCGTCGATCGCGATGACCGGACGCTCGTCGTTGCCGCGGATGAGCAGGTGGTCGACGTCGGACTCGGTCAGCGCGTCGTCGAGGAACAACAGGTCCTCGATCATCGACTGCTGCGGCGTCAGGTGGCCGTTGAGCAGCGTCAGGCGCCCCTTGCGGACGACGACGTCGGGCCGGTCGAGACCGCCGGAGGACGGTCGAGGGGTCAGCAGAGGACTCTCGGTCACCGGCTCGGTCTCGTCGTTCATCCATGCCCTTCGGGTCGTGCTGCCGGGTCCTGTACCCGACCCTGCGATCCTACCGTCCGCCCGCCCGGTCGGTTCCGCAGGCGGTCAGCGGAGCCGGTCAGGAGGCCCGGGGTGCGTCCGCCTCGCGCGGCACCTTGACGGCGATGCCCACCACGATGAACAGGGCGGCAGCCAGGATCTGCAACGCGGCCCACACCTGGCCGGGGATCGGCACCGTGACCAGGGGGTTCCAGCAGACGGCGACGGCGGCCATCAGCACGGCGGCCCACCACGTCTTCCCGCGCACCGCGAAGACGAGCACGATGAGGGACAGCACCGTGATGCCCCAGCGGGCGAAGACGAAGCCGGACGAGTCGATGATCGCCACGCAGGCGAGCAGGACGATCGCGGCGATGAGCGACGGCGCGAGTGCCGGCCGGGTGAACCCCGGGGTGGCACGGGTGTTCGTCGTCCCCGCAGTCGGTCGGACCGGTGTAGCGGGCACGCCGTTCTGGGACGACCCCACCGGGGGTCGTCCCTTGCGGGTAGCCATCAGGCGGGGGCCTCGTCGAGGTCGATGGCCGTGAAGGACCGGGACATCGGCGGGAGACCCCGCACACGCTCGAGCGCGGGGACCAGCTCGCCGAGGTAGGCCCGGTAGCCCTCGTCGGTGAGGTGCAGGCCGTCGTCGGTGAAGCGGTCGTCGAGGTGGTCGCCGTCGGCCAGCGCGGGCCAGGCGTCGAGGTACTGCGCGTGGCAGGTCGCGACGAACTGCCGCAGGTGCCGGTTCGCCTCCTCGATCTTCGCCGTGTACTCGGCCTGGCGGGGCAGGACGGAGACGAGCAGCAGCCGGACACCCGGCAGCTCGCGCCGCAGGGTGACGAGGATCGTCTCGACGTTGCGGACGACGTGTTCCGCGCTCGCCCGGTGGTTGCCGAAGTCGTTCGTGCCGATCAGCAGCACGATCACCTCGGGCTGTTCGGCGACGACCGCGTCGAGCCGTGCGAGCACGCCGTCCGTCGTGTCGCCGCTGATGCCCTGGTTCAGGGTCTGCTCGTCGGGGAGCCAGCTGTCCCACGACCCCTGGGCCGTGATGCTGTCCCCCAGGAACAGGACGGGACTGCGTTCCTCGGTCATGCTGCCTCCTCGTTCGCCGGTTCCGGACTCCCATTGTGCTGGGTCCGGTTGCGCTGCGTCGACTCGGTGTTGTCCGACTCGCGCTCGGCGGCCGCGGTGATGCGCTCGACCATGCCGGGGAAGATGATCCCGTGGAAGGGCAGGATCCCGTACCAGTACAGCCGGCCGGGCAGGCCCTGCGGGAAGTAGATCGCCCGCTGGTGGTAGTCGCTGCCGCCCTCGGGGTTCGGGGTCACGGTCATCTCGAGCCAGGCGCGCCCGGGTGACTTGAACTCGGCGCGGAGCCGCAGGTAGTGACCGCGCTCGAGGCGTTCGACGCGCCACCAGTCGAGGGCGTCGCCCTGCTCGAGTCGGTCCTGGTCGCGACGACCACGGCTGAGCCCGACACCACCGGCGACCTTGTCCATCCAGCCGCGGGCGACCCAGGCCAGCGGGAACGAGTACCAGCCGTTCTCGCCGCCGATCGACTCGACGACGCGCCAGACGTCCTCCGCCGAGGCGCTCGAGTGGCGCTTCCGGTCGTCGACGTAGACGGTGTGGCCGGCCCAGTCCGGGTCGGTCGGCATCGGGTCGGCCGAGGCGCTCGACAGGGTGGCGCTCCGCCAGCTCGTCTGCACCTCGCCGGAGCGCATCTTGTTCAGGGCCAGCCGGACGGCGCGGCGGTACGACGTGAGCCCGCCCTCGGGCTGCGGGACGACGTCGTCGATGTCGTGCTCGCGCTGGACGCACTCGAACTGCAGCGACTCGATGATCGGCGTCGCGAGCTTGCGCGGGATCGGGGTGACGGCGTTGAACCAGTGTGCGGCGAGGCGGGGGGTGAGCACCGGCAGGACCGTGATCGGGCGCTGCCGCAGCTTCGCCTCGACCGCGTAGCCGTTGAGCATCTGCCCGTAGCGCAGGACGTCCGGCCCGCCGATGTCGAAGGTGCGGTTGACGTCGGCGGGGACGTCGAGCGCCGCGACCAGGTAGTACAGGACGTCGCGCACGGCGATCGGCTGGATGCGGTTGCGCACCCACCGCGGTGCTGGCATCCACGGCAGGACGTCGGTCACGTGCCGGATCATCTCGAACGAGGTGCTGCCGGAACCGATGACGACGCCTGCCTGGTAGGCGATCGTCGGCACGCCGGAGTGGAGCAGGATCTCCCCCACCTCTTTCCGGCTGCGCAGGTGCTTCGACAGGTCGCCGTCGGGGTGCAGGCCGCCCAGGTAGACGAACCGGCTGACGCCGGCACGCTTCGCCTCGTGCGCCATCGTCTCGGCCGCCTGCCGTTCCGCGGACTCGAAGTCGCCGTCGGCACCCATCGCGTGGGCGAGGTAGTACACGGCCTCGACGCCGTCGACCGCGGCGCGGACCGCGTCGGCGTCCTGCAGGTCTCCTTCGGCGACGTCGACGTCGCTGCTCCACGGGACGTCCTGGAGCTTCCGGGGGTTGCGCACGAACACGCGCACGGAGTGTCCGGCTTCGAGGAGACGGGGGACGAGACGACCGCCGATGTACCCGGTGGCGCCGGTGACGAGGACCTGCATGCCCGGAACGCTACGCGGCACGCCTGACGGGTAGGCTTGCCGGGTGGACAACGCAGCCTTCCCCGTCACCGCCGATGCCGTCCGCGGCCTCATCGACCACGCGATCCTGAAGCCCGAGCTCACCCGCTCGGACGTCGACGCCCAGCTCGACGAAGCCGCCGCGTACCGGGTCTTCAGCGTGTGCGTCCGGCCCAGCGACGTCGCCTACGCCGTCGAGCGTCTCCGGGGCACCGGCGTCGGCGTCGGCACGGTCATCGGCTTCCCGCACGGCACCACGTCCACCGCGGCGAAGGTCGCCGAGTCACTGCAGGCCCTCGCCGACGGGGCGTTCGAGCTCGACATGGTGCAGAACATCGGCGCCGCGAAGTCCGGCGACTGGGAGCGCGTCGAGCAGGACGTCCGGGCCGTCGTCGACGCCGCCGGGTCCACCGTCGTCAAGGTGATCCTCGAGACCGCGTTCCTGACCGACGACGAGATCGTCGCGGCCTCGCGTGCCGCGCAGTCCGCCGGTGCCGCGTTCGTGAAGACCTCCACCGGGTTCGCCGGCGGCGGGGCGACGACCGAGCACATCGCGCTGATGCGGCGCACGGTCGGTGCTGACACGGGCGTCAAGGCCTCGGGCGGTGTCCGCGGGCTCGACACCCTGCTCGAGATGGTGGACGCCGGGGCCAACCGCATCGGCACGAGTGCGTCCGCACGCATCCTCGACGAGGTCGCGCACCGCGTCGAGACCGGTGCCGCGTCGTCGCAGGGCGACGACACCAGCTCCTACTGACCCACCGCGACACGACCTGATCCACCGCACGACGACCTGACCCGACCGACCCACCACCTGCCAGGCCGGGGCCCACCGGACGCGACGCCGCGTCCGGGAGCCTCCACGGGCCTCCAGACCGCCGCATCGGAGCGCGCATGTCCAGCACCGCACCCCAGTCCCCCGCCCTCGCACTCGCCGTCGACCTCGGAGGCACCAAGGTCGAGGCCGCCCTCGTCACCGACCAGGGCGTCGTCCTGCCGGGCACGCGCTTCCGCAGCCCCACCGGGCCGCAGCGCACGTCCGACGAGCTGCAGGCAGCCGTCGACGAGGTCGTGACGAGCACGCTCGCCACGGTCCCGACCGACGCGACCCTGGTCGGAATCGGGGTCGGCTCGGCCGGCCCCGTCGACGAGGAGCACGGCCTCGTCTCCCCGCTCAACATGCCGGTGTGGCGCGGCCACCCGCTGCGCGACCGCATCGCCGCGCTCGTGCCCGAGGGCGTGCCGGTCACGCTGCGCATGGACGGCCTGGCGATCACGCTGGCCGAGCACTGGGTCGGTGCGGCCCAGGGGTACGACCACGTCATGGGCATGATCGTGTCGACGGGAGTCGGCGGTGGCCTCATCCTGCACGGCCGCACCGTCAGCGGCCCGACAGGCAACGCCGGGCACATCGGGCACGTGGAGTGCGGCGGCTACGACGACCCGTGCGCCTGCGGCGGCACCGGCTGCCTCGAGGCGATCGCCAGCGGCCCGAAGACCGTTGCCTGGGCGCAGCGCCATGGGTTCGACGGGTCCACCGGCGAAGAACTGTCCGCGGCGTACGCGGCCGGCGACGAGATCGCGGTCGCCGCGGTCAAGCGCAGCGGCCGGGCGCTCGGGCAGGCGATCGCAGCGGCGACGAGCCTCGTCGACCTCGAGGTCGTGGCGATCGGCGGCGGGTTCTCCCACGTCACACCGGACCTGTTCGAGTACGCACGCGAAGCGGTTGCGGAGCGCGTCGAGTTCGGGTTCGTGACGAAGGTGCGCATCGTGCCGACGGCGCTGTCGCAGGACGGCCCGCTCATCGGCGCCGCGGCACTCGTGCACCGCGCCGACGTCCTGCGCTGAGCGGACCGCGCCGACGCCCTGCGCCGACGCCCTGCGCTGACGTCCTGCGCTGACCGGCGCTGCCGACGCCGACGTGCCCGGCCTCTCCACAGGGGGTGTCGGCCGGGTGTCGGTGTCCGGCAGGATGACGGGGTGCCCGGTTCCCGTCTCCTGACCACGGACGACTGGCCCGAAGCGGAGCTGCGCGCTGCCGTGCTCGCGGGCGAGTTGGTGCCCGTCGGGCCGTGCTGGGCCTCCCCCGCGACGCCGCAGGACCCGGCGCTGCGCGCGACCGCGGCATCGTGGGTCTTCGGCGACGCGCGGCTCGTCGCCTCCGGCCGGACCGCTGCGTGGGTCTGGGGCGCGGCGTCGCGGCCACCGGACCCGATCGAGGCGAGCGTCCCACCGCAGCTGCGCATCGCGGTCGGGCCGGGCCTGCACCTGCGCGAGGTCGCGCTCCAGCCCGTCGACGTGGTCCGGTTGGGGTCCGTGCAGACCGTCGTGACGACGCCGGCGCGCACCGCCGTCGACCTGCTCCGCACCCCGGGTGACTGGGATCTCGAGCGGGCAGCGGCCGTCGACGGCCTGCTGACGATCGGGGCGGTGTCCGTGGACGAGCTGCACGCGCGCCTGAGCGGCCTCGGGACCATCCCGATGGCGCGGCAGGCCGAACGGCGGCTGCGCGGGCTGCTCAGCGCACGCTGACGCGGGCTCGGGCCGTGCTCACCGCGCGGCGACGCGCGCTCGGGTCCTGCTCAGCCCGAGGCGACGCGTGCTCGGGCCGTGCTCAGCCCGCGCTGACGCGGTAGACGTCGTAGACGGCGTCGATGCGTCGGACCGCGTTCAGCACCCGGTCGAGGTGGATGGTGTCACCCATCTCGAACACGAACCGACTGAGCGCCAACCGGTCGGACGAGGTCGAGACCGTCGCCGACAGGATGTTGACGTGGTGGTCGGTGAGCACCCGGGTGACGTCGCTGAGCAGCCCCGACCGATCGAGCGCCTCGATCTGGATCTGCACGAGGAACACCGACTTCGACGACGGGGCCCACTCGACCTCGATCATCCGGTCGGGCTCGTTCATCAGGGACTTGACGTTCGTGCACGACGACTGGTGCACCGAGACGCCCTGGCCGCGGGTGATGAACCCGACGATCTGGTCGCCCGGCACCGGCGTGCAGCACTTCGCGAGCTTCACCAGGATGTCCGGCGCACCGCGCACCAGCACGCCGCTGTCGCTCGTGCGCAGCTGTCGGCTCGTGACCTGGCGCGGGAACGTGAGCTCCGGCTCGTCGGTCTCGGTGTCGCTCTGGACGCTGCCCAGGACCTTCTCGATGACGGACTGCGTCGAGACGTGCCCCTCGCCGACCGCGGCGTACAGGGCCGAGACGTCGTCGTACCGCATCGACGAGGCGACCTCGGCGATGGTGTCCTGGCTCATGATCCGCTGGAGCGGCAGGTTCTGCTTGCGCACGGCGCGGGCGATGGCGTCGCGGCCCTGCTCGATCGCCTCTTCGCGGCGCTCCTTGGTGAACCACTGCTTGATCTTGTTCCGCGCCCGGGGGCTCTTGACGAACTTCAGCCAGTCCTGCGACGGACCGGAGTCGGGGTTCTTCGACGTGAAGATCTCGACGACGTCGCCACTCGACAGCGAGCTCTCGAGCGGGACGAGGCGACCGTTGACCTTGGCGCCCATGGTGCGGTGCCCGACCTCGGTGTGCACGGCGTACGCGAAGTCCACCGGGGTGGCGCCGGCGGGCAAGCCGATGACCTTGCCCTGCGGCGTGAAGACGTAGGTCTCCTTCGCGCCGATCTCGTAGCGGAGCGAGTCGAGGAACTCCCCCGGGTCGCTCGTCTCGGCCTGCCAGTCGGTGATGTGCGCGAGCCACGCCATGTCCTGGTCGTCGGTGGTCGACGAGGTCCCGACGTCTCGGCCGGCGGCACGCTGCTTGTACTTCCAGTGCGCGGCGACACCGAACTCGGCGCGCTGGTGCATCTCGTGCGTGCGGATCTGGATCTCGACCGGGCGCCCCTGCGGCCCGAGCACGCTGGTGTGCAGCGACTGGTACAGGTTGAACTTCGGCGTCGCGATGTAGTCCTTGAACCGGCCGGGCAGCGGTGTCCACCGCGCGTGCACCGAACCGAGCATGGCGTAGCAGTCGCGCACCGTGGGCACGAGCACCCGGATGCCGACGAGGTCGTAGATCTCGTCGAACTCGCGACCCCGCACGATCATCTTCTGGTAGATCGAGTAGTACTGCTTCGGCCGCCCCATGACCTCGCCGCGGACCTTCGCGGCCTTCAGGTCCTTCTTGAGCGTGCCGATGACGTTCTGGACGAACTGCTCGCGCTTCGGCTGCCGTTCCTTGACCAGGCTGTCGATCTCGACGTAGAGCTTCGGGTGCAGGACCGCGAAGGACAGGTCCTCGAGCTCGAGCTTGATCATCTGGATGCCGAGCCGGTGCGCGAGGGGCGCGTAGATCTCGAGCGTCTCCTTCGCCTTGCGGGTGGCGGAGGTGGACTCGACGAAGCCCCAGGTGCGGGCGTTGTGCAGCCGGTCGGCGAGCTTGATGACCAGCACGCGGATGTCCTTCGACATCGCGATGACCATCTTGCGGACCGTCTCGGCCTGGGCGCTGTCGCCGTACTTGACCTTGTCGAGCTTCGTGACGCCGTCGACGAGCATGGCGATCTCGTCGCCGAAGTCGACCTGCAGCTGGTCGAGCTGGTAGTCGGTGTCCTCGACCGTGTCGTGGAGCAGCGCGGCGGCGATCGTGATCGGCCCGATGCCCAGGTCGGCCAGGATCTGGGCGACCGCGACGGGGTGCGTGATGTACGGCTCGCCGGACTTGCGCTTCTGACCGTCGTGCGCGCGCTCGGCGACGGAGTACGCGCGCTCGATGAGCGTGACGTCGGCCTTGGGATGGTGCGAGCGCACCGTGCGGATCAGGGTGTCCACGGCACCGGCCGGCTGGGCGCGGGAGAACAGGCGCGGCAGCAGCGACCGGAGGGAACCGAGGTTGCCCGTCGTGTTCGGTCCGAGGGGGCTGGTCGGCCGCTGGGCGGAGCCGGGGCGGCTCGGCGCGGACGGCTCTTCGCGGGTGTCCGTCATGATGCGCCTCCCAGGACTCGGTCCGAGAGCTCGATCCGAGCTCGATCCGCCAACACTACGCGTGTCCGGTCAGTGCTCGTGACCCGGTTCGCCCTGGGCGTCGCGGACCACCGGTGCGCCGGACTGCTCCCAGGCGACCATGCCGCCGGTCAGGTTGACCGCGGAGACACCGGACTGTTCGAGTGCCGCGACCACCCTGGCCGAACGAGCACCCGAGTGGCAGACGATGATCGCGGGTTCGCCGCCGCCGTCGATCTCCTGCCAGCGGTTCACCAGCTCGGACATCGGGACGAGCGTGGCCTCGGGAGCGTGGACCTCGTCCCATTCCCCCTGCTCACGGACGTCGAACAACCGCGACCCCGACTCGAGCCGGCGACGCGCCTCGGCGACGTCGACCTCGGTGATCTCGATCGGCATCAGGCGGTCGCCTTCGCGTCGGCGTCGGCGTCGACCTCGCGCTGGCGCTTCTCGGCCGCCTGGATCTTCTTGGCGTCGGCCTGCTTGATCTTCGGCTCGTTCTCGCGCAGCTGGGCGTACATCGGCGACGCGATGAAGATCGTCGAGTAGGTGCCGACGATGATGCCGATGAACAGTGCGAGCGAGATGTCGCGGAGCGTGCCGGCACCGAGCACGTACGACCCGATGAACAGGATCGCCGCGACCGGCAGCAGCGCCACGACCGAGGTGTTGATCGAGCGGACGAGCGTCTGGTTCACCGCGAGGTTCACCGACTGCTTGAACGTGCGGATCGACTCCTGAGAGGTGTTCTCACGCACCTTGTCGAAGACCACCACGGTGTCGTAGAGCGAGTACCCGAGGATCGTCAGGAAGCCGATCACCGCCGCGGGCGTGACCTCGAGCCCGACGATGCCGTAGACACCGGCCGTGATCAACAGGTCGTGGACCAGCGCGGCCATCGCGGAGAGCGACATCTTCCAGGTGCGGAAGTACAGCGTCATGAAGACGGCGGCCAGGGCGAGGAAGATCACCAGACCGCGGATCGCCTGGGCGAGCACGTCGGCACCCCACGTGGCACCGATGAACGTCGCCGCGACCTGGCTCTCCGGCACGTCGTACGCCTCGGCCAGGGCGTCCTGCACCTCGGTCGTCTGACGGTCGGTGAGCTGGCCGGTCTGCACGCGGATGCCGTGCGTCCCGAGCTGGGAGACGCGCGGGATCTCGTCCGAGACGACCCGCTCGACGGTGTCCGTCGCGATGCTCTGGTCGGTGTTCTCGACGTCCGACAGGGTGAACTCGGAACCACCGGTGAACTCGATGCCGAGCTGGTACCCGCCGCGCAGCCACGGGGTGGCGAGCGAGATCACGATCATGATGAGCGCGATGAGGTACCAGGTCTTGCGTCGCCCGATGATGTCGTACGACCGCTTCCCCGTGTAGAGGTCGCTACCGAACTGGCTGAAGCTGGCCATCAGTCGTCCTTCCCGTCCGGCGTCGAGCCGTTGTCGCCGGAGGCCTGCTGGGCCTTCCGCTCCGCGATCGTCTGTCGGCGCTGCGCCTCACCGGCACTGCGCTGGCGCTTACCGTCCACCACGGGGGCGCGGAACTGCGCACGCCCCTTGTAGACCGCACCGAGCGCCGCTGGGTCGAGCCCGCTGAACTTGTGCCCCTCGCCGAAGAACCGGGTGCGGGAGATGAGCTGCATCATCGGGTGAGTGAAGAGCGCGACCACCACGATGTCGATCAGCGTCGTGAGGAGCAGCGTGAACGCGAAGCCCTTGACGTCGGCGACCGCGAGCACGTACAGGGTGACGGCGGCGAGGAAGTTCACCGCGTCGGACGCGAGGATCGTGCGGAGTGCGCGCTTCCAGCCGGACTCGACCGCACTCTCGAGTGCACGACCGTCGCGGAGTTCGTCACGGATGCGTTCGAAGTAGACGATGAACGAGTCCGCGGTGATGCCGATCGCGACGATCAGACCCGCCACACCCGCCAAGGACAGGCGGTAGTCGACGCGCCAGGACATGATCGCGATGACCAGGTAGGTCAGGACGGCTGCCACCCCGAGCGAGAGCACCGTGACGAACGCGAGCGCCCGGTACTGGATGACGGAGTAGATGATCACCAGGCCGAGGCCGATCAGGCCCGCGACGAGACCACCGATGAGCTGCGCCGTGCCGAGCGTCGCCGAGATGTTCTCGTTCGACTGCACCTGGAAGTTGATCGGCAGCGCACCGTACTTGAGCTGGTCGGCGAGCGTCTTCGACGACTCGGCCGTGAACGACCCGGTGATCTGCGCCTTGCCGTTGGTGATGGCGGAGTTCGTGGACGGGGCCGTGATGACCGAGCCGTCCAGCACGATCGCGAACTGGTTCTGCGGTGCCTGCAGCGAGACGAGGCGGTTCGTGACGGTGCGGAAGTCCTTCGTGCCCTGGCCGTCGAAGGTCAGGTTGACGGCCCACTGGCCCGTCGACGTGCCCTGCGAGTCGGTGGCCAGACCCGAGGTGGCGTTGCTGATGTTCGCACCGGAGACCTCGACCGGGCCGAGGATGTACTTCGACGCACCGTCGGCGTCACACGTGACGAGGGGCTCGTCGTCCGGCGCCGAGGTGACGTCGTCCGGAGCCGCGCAGTTGTAGTTGGTGTACAGGTCCTGCAGCGCCGGGGTGATCCAGTTGACGTCGCTGGCGTTCGTCGGCTTCGCGCTCGGCGTCGCTGCGAGCGATGCGGGCGGCGAGTACGGCGTCGGCGAGGCGGTGGACTTCCCGTCGTCACCGACGGCGGAGTTCGTCGCGGCCTCGGTGAAGAGCACGGGGCGGAACGTCAGCTTCGCCGCTGCCTCGATGCGGTCGATCGTGGCCTTGTCGGGCCGACCGGGGATCGACACGACGATGTTGTTCGCACCCTGCGTGTTGATCTCGGTCTCGGAGACGCCGGTGGCGTTGATGCGCTGGCGGATGATCTCCACCGCCTGCTGCAGCTGCTGCGAGGTGACCGAGTCGCCCTCGGTGTTCTGCGCCGCAAGGGTCAGCTGCGTGCCGCCCTGCAGGTCGAGTGCGAGCTCTGGTACCCAGCTCGCGCCCTGGTACCACTTGTCCGTGTCGTCCTTCGAGCTGCCGGCGAGGATCGTCGCGGCGGTGTTCAGGCCGGCGAGGATCGCCATCAGGATCACCAACCAGGTGAGCGAGCGCAGCGCCTTCTTGACGGGTGTCGATCGTGCCACCGGTCGTCTCGTCTTTCTGTTCAGGACCATCGGCGCTCAGGCACGACGGCAGAGGGAAGCCGCCGGGTCAGACGACCCGGCGGCCGAGGGCGTCAGTCGTCGGACTTGCGCTTCGAGTCGGTCTCGTCGAGGCGGTCGTTGTCGACCCGCTCGCCGTAGACCGGCTCCCCGTTGAGTTCGGCGACGGGCTTGGCCTCGTCCTCCGGCGTCGCGGTGGTCTCGATGTCGGAGGCACTGTCGTCGACGACGCGCGACAGGGTCTGGCGGTGCACGGTGACGACGGTGCCGGGGGCGATCTCGACGTCGGCGGTGACCTTCTCGTCGTCGACGGAGAGGAGCGTGCCGTACAGGCCGAAGGACAGCATCACGCGAGCACCCGGCACCATCTTGGTGGCGAGCTCGCCCTGCTGCTTCTTGCGCTTGCGGCTGTTGTAGAACATGAAGGCCGCGAACGCCACGACGATGACGATGAGGATGACTTCTTGACCCATGATGCAGTTGCCTTCTCTGGTTGCTCGGTTTCGGGCCGTAGCAGTCTAGGGCACGCCACTGTGCGTGGCATGTCACCCGACCGATCGGCCGCTAGTCGGTGGTGTCGGTGTCGTCGAACAGGCCCGGGAGCGGCCCGACGCCCTGCCCGGGGGTGAGGCCGAGGTGCCGCCACGCGACCGGGGTCGCGATGCGGCCGCGCGGGGTGCGCGTGACCAGACCGACCCGGACGAGGAAGGGTTCGACGACCGACTCGATGGTCTCGGACTCTTCTCCGACCGAGACCGCGAGGGTGTTCAGCCCCACCGGTCCGCCGTCGAAGCGCGTCAGCATGATCTCGACCACGGCGCGGTCGAGGCGGTCGAGCCCGAGCTCGTCGACGTCGTACAGGTCGAGTGCGCCCTGGACGGCCGCCATGCCGTCGGTGGTGCGGTGCACGAGGGCGTAGTCGCGGACCCGGCGGAGCAGCCGGTTCGCGATGCGCGGGGTGCCCCGGGAACGCCCGGCGATCTCCCGCAGCGCCGATCGGTCGATGTCGAGCTCGAGCAGGTGCGCGGCGCGGATCAGGACCTGTTCGAGTTCGTCCTTCTCGTAGAACTCGAGGTGCGCCGTGAAGCCGAAGCGGTCGCGGAGCGGGTTCGGCAGCAGGCCGGCGCGGGTGGTGGCACCGACCAGGGTGAACGGCGCGAGGTCGAGCGGGATGCTCGTCGCGCCGGCGCCCTTGCCCACCATGACGTCGATCCGGAAGTCCTCCATCGCCAGGTAGAGCATCTCTTCCGCCGAGCGCGCCATCCGGTGGATCTCGTCGATGAACAGGACCTCGCCCGGCACGAGCGACGACAGGACGGCAGCCAGGTCGCCCGCGTGCTGGATCGCCGGACCGCTCGACATCCGCAACGGACGCCCGGTCTCGTGCGCGACGATCATCGCCAGCGTGGTCTTGCCGAGGCCGGGAGGACCCGCCATCAGGATGTGGTCCGGCGTGCGGTCCTGCATGCCCGCCGCCTTGAGCAGCAGGTCGAGCTGCCCGCGCACCTTGCGCTGGCCGACGAACTCGTCGAGCGACCGCGGACGGAGTGCACCTTCGAACGCGAGTTCTTCCTGCGACTCGGCTCCGGCTGACGTGATGCCGCTCATCGACCGGCACCGGCGGGCCGGAGCGCACCGAGCGCGGCGCGGAGGAGCGCCTGCGTGCCCATGGCTGCGGCCCCTGGCTCGCTCGCGACGGTCTCGTCGACGGCGGTCTGTGCTGCGTCCTCGCGCCAGCCGAGGCCGATCAGTGCGGAGACGACGTCGGTCGCGGCCGGGTGGGCAGGAGTGCCACGACCGGCGGTGACCACGGCGGCCTGCTCGAACGCCGCGAGCTTGCCGGTGAGCGCGAGGATGATGAGCTTCGCGGTCTTCGGGCCGATGCCGGAGACCTTGCGGAAGGCGCCGTCGTCGTCCTTCGCCACGGCGTTCGCGACCTGCGACGGGTCCATGTGGGCCAGGACGCCCATCGCGGACTTCGGCCCGACGCCCGTGACGCTGCGCAGCAGGTCGAACACCTGGAGGGCGTCGGTCGACTCGAAGCCGAAGAGCAGGTGCTCGTCTTCGCGCACGATCATCGCGGTGCGGACGAACACCTCGGACCCGTGGCGCATCGTCAGTGCGTGGGCCGGGGTCACGGTGACGGCATACCCGACTCCCCCGGCCTCGATCACCACGCCGGAACCGGCGATGTCGATGCAGGTACCCCGGAGACTCGCGATCATGCCCCGAGCCTACGGCCGCCCACCGACGCGGCCGACGAGCCACGCGGTCGGGCCGCGGCAGCGGCCGCTCGGGCGAGCGGGGAGTCGACGGTGCCGCCCTGTGCGTCGCGCCACGCGCGTTGTGCCGGGGTGAGGTTCGTGGCACGTTCGCCGGCGACGTCAGGTGATCCGAGCCTCCAGGCATGGCACACGGCCAGCGCGAGCGCATCGGCGGCGTCGGCCGGCTTCGGGGCCTCGGCGAGACCGAGCACGCGCGCGATCATCGTCTGCACCTGGCGCTTGTCGGCGTTGCCGTAGCCGGTGACGGCCGCCTTGACCTCGGACGGCGTGTGCAGGCCGACGGGCAGCCCGCGGGCCGCCGCGGCGTGCAGCGCGAGCCCGGCCGCCTGGGCGGTGCCCATCACGGTGCGCACGTTCGCCTGCGCGAACACGCGCTCGACGGCGACCGCGTCCGGGTGGTGCTCGTCGATCTCGGCGGCGATGCCGTCGGCGATGCGGAGCAGCCGCTGTTCGAGCGGCATGTCCGCCGGGGTGCGCACGACCGTCACGTGGACGAGCCGTGCGCGCCGGTTCGGTGCGACCTCGACGACGCCGACGCCGCACCGGGTGAGCCCGGGGTCCACCCCGAGCACACGGAGCACGGCTACTCGCCCTCGTCCTCGTCGAGCTCGGCCTGGACGTCCGCCGGCACGTCGAAGTTGGCGTAGACGTTCTGCACGTCGTCGCTGTCCTCGAGCGCGTCGATCAGGCGGAAGACCTTGCGGGCGGTCTCGGCGTCGACCGGCACCTTGAGGCCGGGGACGAACTCGGCGTCGGCCGAGTCGTAGTCGATGCCGGCGTCCTGCAGCGCGGTGCGGGCCGCGACGAGGTCGCTCGCCTCGGTGATGATCTCGAAGCCGCCGCCCTGGTCGATGACGTCCTCGACACCGGCGTCGAGCACGGCGGTCATGACGGTGTCCTCGTCGAGGCCGTCGGTCTTCGTGACCGAGATGACACCCTTGCGCGAGAAGTTGTAGGCGACGCTGCCCGGGTCGGCCATGGTGCCGCCGTTGCGGGACATCGCCGTCCGGACCTCGGCCGCTGCGCGGTTCTTGTTGTCGGTGAGGCACTCGATCAGCATCGCGACGCCGTTCGGGGCGTAGCCCTCGTACATGATCGTCGTGTACTCGATCGACTCACCGGTCAGGCCGGCACCGCGCTTGACGGCGCGGTCGATGTTGTCGTTCGGGACCGAGGTCTTCTTGGCCTTCTGGATCGCGTCGACCAGCGTCGGGTTGCCCGACAGGTCGGCGCCGCCCATCTTCGCGGCGACCTCGATGTTCTTGATGAGCTTGGCGAACGACTTGGCACGGCGGCCGTCGATGACGGCCTTCTTGTGCTTGGTCGTCGCCCACTTGGAATGCCCGGACACGGTTCTCCTTGCGTCTTGCGGAAAGTCGGGGTCAGTTTACCCAGCCGGGAGGCCCGGCGCCGCCCCGCCCCGCCGGTGCGGGCACGCAGGTGGCCGGGCCCAGGGCCCGCGGGCGGTCGTGCCCAGAGCCCGGGGGCCGCGTCAGGCGCTGCGCACCATGGCGAGGAAGCGGCGGTGGAAGCGGTCCTCGCCGGCGACCTCGGGGTGGAACGCACTGGCGAGGACGTTGTCCTGCTGCACCGCGACGACCTGCCCGTCCGCCAGCGCGCCGACGACCTGGACACCGGGGCCGTGCTGCTCCACCACCGGGGCGCGGATGAAGACCGCATGCACGGGGGCGTCGCCGAGCTCGGGCATCGGGACGTCGACCTCGAACGAGTCGTTCTGGCTGCCGAACGCGTTCCGACGAACCGTGGTGTCGAGCACGTCGAGGGTCTGCTGGCCGCTGATGCCGTCGGTGATCCGCGACGACAGCATGATCATGCCGGCGCACGTGCCGTACGTCGGCAGGCCGTCGCGGATGGCAGCAGCGAGGGGCTCGGCGACGCCGAACGCCCGGGACAGTTTGTCCATCACGCTCGACTCGCCGCCGGGGATCACGACGCCGTCGAGCGCCGCGATCTCCTCGGGGCGACGGAGCGGCACCACGTCGGCGCCGAGCTCCGTCAACGAGGCGATGTGCTCGCGGAAGTCACCCTGCAGTGCCAGGACCCCGATGCGGGGCCGAGCACTGCTCGTCGTGCTACCAGCCACGCTCGGCGAGGCGGTGCGGTGCGGGGACGTCGGCGACGTTGATGCCGACCATCGCCTCGCCCAGACCACGCGAGACCTCGGCGATGACCTTGGGGTCGTCGTGGAAGGTGACGGCCTTGACGATCGCCGCGGCACGCTTCGCCGGGTCGCCGGACTTGAAGATCCCGGAGCCGACGAACACGCCGTCCGCGCCGAGCTGCATCATCATCGCGGCGTCGGCCGGGGTGGCGACGCCACCGGCGGTGAAGAGCACGACGGGGAGCTTGCCGGTGCGGGCGACCTCGCGCACGATCTCGAACGGCGCCTGCAGTTCCTTGGCGGCGACGTAGAGCTCGTCTTCCTTGAGGTGGCGCAGCGCCGCGATCTCCTTGTTGATCGTGCGGATGTGCTTCGTGGCCTCGGACACGTCACCCGTGCCGGCCTCGCCCTTGGAACGGATCATCGCAGCGCCCTCGGTGATGCGACGGAGCGCCTCGCCCAGCTCGGTGGCACCGCAGACGAACGGCGTGGTGAAGTTCCACTTGTCGATGTGGTTGACGTAGTCGGCGGGCGAGAGCACCTCGGACTCGTCGATGTAGTCGACGCCGAGCTCCTGCAGGATCTGCGCCTCGACGAAGTGGCCGATGCGGGCCTTCGCCATGACGGGGATCGACACGGCCGCGATGATCTCCTCGATCATCGACGGGTCGGACATGCGGGCGACGCCGCCCTGTGCGCGGATGTCGGCGGGGACACGCTCGAGGGCCATGACCGCGGTCGCGCCGGCTTCTTCCGCGATGCGGGCCTGCTCGGCGTCGACGACGTCCATGATGACGCCGCCCTTGAGCATCTCGGCGAGGCCGCGCTTGACGCGGTCGGAGCCGGTGATCGAGGTGCCAGGGGTGCCGGAGGTGCTGGTGCTGTCGCTCATGATGCCGATCAGTCTAGTCCGCTGCCGGCCAGCCCTCGGCGACCAGTCGGCGGGTGTCCCCGAGCATCTGGGACATCGACTTCGTCCGCGCGATGATCGGGAAGAAGTTCGCGTCGGACTGCCACCGCGGCACGATGTGCTGGTGCAGGTGTGCGGCGATGCCGGCCCCCGCGACCTCGCCCTGGTTCATGCCGATGTTGAAGCCGTCGCAGTGCGACACGGCGCGCAGGACCCGCATCGCGGTCTGGGTCAGCTCGCCCATCTCGCGCAGCTCGTCCGGCGTGGCCTCGTCGTACAGCGGCACGTGGCGGTACGGGCAGACCAGCAGGTGTCCGTTGTTGTACGGGAACAGGTTGAGCAGCACGTAGGCGTGCTCGCCCCGGGCGACGATGAGGGCGTCCTCGTCGGACTTCCGCGGTGCCTCGCAGAACGGGCAGTCGTCTGCGTGCCCGCGGCCCGTGCCCTCGCGCCCGGCGTCGATGTACGCCATCCGGTGCGGGTTCCACAGGCGCTGGAAGGCATCCGGGACGGCCGCACCGGTGGCGGCGTCCCGGATGACCAGCGGGTCCTGCTCGTCCGTCATCAGACCTGCGCGCGCTCGCGGATCGCCGTCAGGATGCGGTCGACCGCTTCGTCCACGGGTACGGCGTTGTCCTGGCGCCCGTCACGGAAGCGGAACGACACCGCACCGGCGTCGCGGTCGTCGCCGCCGGCGATGAGCTGGAACGGCACCTTCGCCTTGGTGTGCGTGCGGATCTTCTTCTGCATGCGGTCGTCCGAGTGGTCGACCTCGGCGCGGACGCCGTGCGACCGGAGCTTCGCGATGACCTCGTCGAGGTAGTCGCCGTACTCGGCCGCGACGGGGATGCCGACGACCTGCACCGGCGACAGCCAGGCCGGGAACGCGCCGGCGTAGTGCTCGGTCAGCACGCCGAAGAACCGCTCGATCGAGCCGAACAGCGCGCGGTGGATCATCACCGGGCGCTGGCGGGAGCCGTCGGCCGCGGTGTAGTCGATGCCGAAGCGCTCGGGCAGGTTGAAGTCGAGCTGCACGGTCGACATCTGCCACGTGCGGCCGATGGCGTCGCGGGCCTGCACCGAGATCTTCGGGCCGTAGAAGGCGGCTCCGGCGGGGTCGGGCACGAGCTCGAGGCCGGACTCCTCGGCGACCTCGCGCAGGGTGTTCGTCGCGACGTCCCAGACCTCGTCGTCACCGACGTACTTCTCCGGGTCCTTCGTCGAGAGCTCGAGGTAGAAGTCGTCGAGGCCGTAGTCGCGCAGCAGCGACAGCACGAACTCGAGGGTGGTGGTCAGCTCCTCCTTCATCTTCTCCTGCGTGGTGAAGATGTGCGCGTCGTCCTGGGTCATGCCACGGACCCGGGTGAGGCCGTGGATGACGCCGGACTTCTCGTTGCGGTAGACCGTGCCGAACTCGAACATCCGGAGCGGCAGGTCGCGGTACGAACGCGGCTGCGACCGGTACGCCAGGATGTGCATCGGGCAGTTCATCGGCTTGAGGTAGTAGTCGGCACCCTGGCGCGTGACGTTGCCGTCCTCGTCCTTCGCCTCGTCCATGTGCATGGCCGGGAACATGCCGTCCTTGTACCAGCCGAGGTGCCCGGAGGTCTCGAACAGGTCGCCCTTGGTGATGTGCGGCGTGTAGACGAACGAGTAACCGTTCTCCTCGTGCCGACGGCGCGAGTAGTCCTCCATCTCGCGGCGGATGATGCCGCCCTTCGGGTGGAAGATCGCCAGGCCGGAACCGATCTCGTCGGGGAACGAGAACAGGTCGAGTTCGGCACCGAGCTTGCGGTGGTCGCGCTTGGCGGCTTCTTCGAGGCGCACCAGGTACGCCTTGAGCTGGTCCTTGTCGGGCCAGGCGGTGCCGTAGATGCGCTGCAGCTGCGGGTTCTTCTCGGAGCCGCGCCAGTAGGCAGCGGCGACGCGCATGAGCTTCGCGGCGTTGCCGATCCAGCGGGTGTGCGGCACGTGCGGGCCCCGGCAGAGGTCCTGCCAGACGACCTCGCCCGACTTCGGGTCGACGTTCTCGTACACGGTGAGCTCGCCGGCGCCGACCTCGACGCTCTCGCCGGAGTCGCCGTCGGTCGCCGCACCCTTGAGCCCGATGAGCTCCTGCTTGTACGGCTCCCCCGCCATCAGCTCGCGTGCCTGCTCGTCGGTGACGACCACGCGGCGGAAGCGCTGGGCCTGCTTGACGATGCGGTCCATGCCCTTCTCGATCGCCTTGAGGTCCTCGGGGGTGAAGGGCTCGGCGACGTCGAAGTCGTAGTAGAAGCCGTCGGTGACGGGCGGCCCGATGCCGAGCTTGGCCTCGGGGTTGATCTGCTGGACGGCCTGCGCGAGCACGTGCGCGGCCGAGTGACGGAGGATGTCGAGCCCGTCCTGCTCCTGCAGGGTGACGGCCTCGGCGGTCTCGCCGGCGGCGACGTCGGCAGCGAGGTCCTTGAGGACACCGTCGACGCGGATCGCGACGACGCCGCGCTCACCGTCGAAGAGCTCGGTGCCCGTCGTGGTCGTCGTCGCGGTGCGGGGCTCGGGTGCCTGGGGCACGGCTGCGGGCTCGGCGCTCTCCGGCGCTGCGGCGACTGACTCGGTCACGATGATGGGACTCCTCGATCGAAATGGTGCGTCAAGACTAGTGCGCGCGTGGGGCTCAGGCGGGCACGGCGCCGAGCGTGGTGACGGGCAGGCGCGGCTCGAGACGCTCGCGTCCGTTCAGCCCGTCGAGCTCGAGCAGCGCGGCGAACCCGACCGCCTGGTAGCCCGCGCGTTCGAGCAGCGTGATGGTGGCGGCGCCGGTCCCACCGGTGGCGAGGACGTCGTCGACGACGAGGACCCTGGTGCCCGCGGGGAGCTGGCCCGGACGCAGCTCGAGCTCGGCCTCGCCGTACTCGAGTGCGTACTGCTCGCTGAGGACCTCGCCCGGCAGCTTGCCGGCCTTGCGCACGGTGAGCACGCCCACCTGGTGCTGGGCGGCGATCCCGCCGGCGAGGGCGAAGCCCCGCGCCTCGATGCCGGCGACGGCGTCGAACCCGGCACCGACGGCGAACGGCGCGGCGAGTGCCTCGCACACGCGGCCGAACGCGACGGCGTCCGAGAACACCGGCGTCACGTCGCGGAACAGCACCCCCGGCTTCGGGAAGTCCGGGACGACGGCGGTCAGGCGTTCGACGAGTGCAGCTGCGGTTTCGGTCACCCGCCAACGGTACGGGAGGCCCGGGGTGCGTCCGACACATCGGCGCACGGTGCGAGGTCGGTCGCGCCGTGCGCCGTCGTCGGTGCGGCGCACAGTGCGGGTTGCGTCAGACGGGGTGCCGAAGGTGGCTCGGTGCGAGGCTGTCCCCTCGCACCGAGCCACCAAGCGGGCACGGGACGGCGACGGTCGCACGGTGCGACGGTCGGGTGTCCGATCCGGCTCAGCGCCAGGCGCGCATGAGTGCGGCCTGCAGGAGCAGGTCGTTCTCGCGCTGCTGACGCTCGCGGTCGAGCTGCAGCCGTGTTGCGTGGTCGATCACCGGGTGGACCCGGCGGGTCCGCCGGCTCCAGATGATGAGCGACATGCCGATGCGCAGCGCGATGCGGTCGGTGAGGGAGACCCGGTGGCGCGCTGCGCGGGTATCGGGAGGACGGGTGGCGGTCTTCGATGACACGGTGATCCCTTTCAGGGCATGACGGAGCTGCCCGGCACACGGGCAGGAGTGGACTGCCCGGAACACGGGCAGGACGAAATGAATGCGTGAGAATGCATTCCGCGGTCACCGGAGGAATGTCCGACGACGCGGTACTGAATGACTTCCGGTACCGAGAGCGTCGCACCGACCGCCGACATTCTCCGGCGACGATCGACGCAGTCCGATCGCGTGCGCGGAGCACACGGGTCGGGACCGATCGGCGATCGACGGAGCCGGTTCGACGCGAGCCAGAACGGCTCAGCGCGAGGTGTCAGGCGACGGACTCGTCACGAGACGAGGATCGAACGACACAGATGTCGGCAGAAGGCGGAACGCTCCGGGTCAGCGGACGCGGAACGGGGTGCCGACGCGTCCACGGATTCCACGGAACGGAGTGGTTGCGGTGATCATCATGGTCGGCCCCCTTTCGGTCTCGAGCTGTCGGAGTCGTCCCCCGCTGCGCTGCAGCGGTTCGCGACGAGTGAACACTATCGGCACCGTAATTCGCAGCGCAACCCCTTTCTCCGATTTCTCCGGAATTGCATTCCCGAACACCACGCTGTCGTACCCGGACGCCACGAAGGCCCGGTACCGAATCGGTACCGGGCCTTCGTGGGCGAACGGCTGCTACAGCGTCGCGGGTTCCACCACCGCTGCCGTCAGCACGCCGTCGACGACGTCGATCCGCACGGTGTCCCCGGCGGTCACGCCACCGTCGACCACGAGCGTCGCGATGCGGTCGTCGACCTCGCGCTGGATGAGCCGGCGGAGCGGACGGGCGCCGTACTCGGGCTCGTACCCGTGGTCGGCGAGCCAGTCGACCGCTGCGTCGGACACGGAGAGCACCATGTCCTGCGCGACGAGCCGGAGCGCCGTGTCCTGCAGCAGCAGTGACACGATCGACGTGATCTGCGACCGGTCGAGCTTGCGGAAGAGCACGATCTCGTCGATGCGGTTGATGAACTCCGGCCGCATGGCCTCGCGGAGCTTGCCCATCACCCGGGCGCGGAGGTCGTCCTCGCCGTACCCGTCAGTGGAACCCACGGGCGCGAAGCCGAGGGCACCCGACCGCGAGGCCAGGAACTCCGAGCCGATGTTCGACGTCATGATCACGACGGTGTTCCGGAAGTCCACCGTGCGCCCCTGGCCGTCGGTCAGTCGACCGTCGTCCAGCACCTGCAGCAGCAGGTTGAACACGTCGGGGTGCGCCTTCTCGACCTCGTCGAGCAGGATCACCGAGTACGGGTTCCGACGCACGCGTTCGGTGAGCTGCCCGGCCTCGTCGTAGCCGACGTACCCGGGAGGAGCACCGACCAGCCGCGAGACGGTGTGCCGCTCGCCGAACTCGCTCATGTCGAAGCGGAGCATGGCGGACTCGTCACCGAACAGCGACGACGCCAGGGCCTTCGCCAGTTCGGTCTTGCCGACGCCGGTCGGGCCGAGGAACAGGAAGCTGCCGACGGGTCGACGCTGGTCGCCCATGCCGGTCCGGCTGCGTCGGACGGCCTTCGCGATCGCCGCGACGGCGTCGTCCTGGCCGACGACGCGCTCGTGCAGTTCCTGCTCGAGCACGGCGAGCCGCGAGCGGTCGCCCTGGGTCAGGCGCGTCGCCGGGATGCCGGTGGCACGCGACACCACACCGGCGATGTCGCGTTCCGTGATCGAGGTGCCCACGGATTCGGGACGGGTGGGCCCACGCCGCCGGTCCCGCGGCGACGCGTCAGCGGCGTCGCGGCCGTGCCGGTGGGGAGCGCGGGGAACGTCCGCCGACGTGGCGGCGGCGATCCGGGCCTCCAGTCCGACCGTCTCGTCGCGCAGGCGCGACGCCTCTTCGTACAGCTCCTCGGCGACCGCTCGGTCCTTCTCGGCCAGCAGCTCGGCGACCTGGTCGCGGAGGGCCTCGACGTCCACGTCGCCCGAACGGGCGAGCCGGCGCCGTGCACCGGCTTGGTCGATGAGGTCGATGGCCTTGTCCGGCAGGTGCCGGTCGGTGACGTACCGGTGCGAGAGCTCGACGGCGGCGCGCAGCGACTCCGGCGTGTAGACGACGCCGTGGTGCTCCTCGTACCGGGGTGCGAGGCCGGTCAGGATCGCGACGGCGTCCTCGACGCTCGGCTCCCCGACCGTGACCGGCTGGAAGCGACGCTCGAGTGCGGCGTCCTTCTCGATCCGGCGGTACTCGTTCAGGGTCGTCGCGCCGACCAGGTGCAGGTCGCCGCGGGCGAGCCGGGGCTTGAGGATGTTGCCGGCGTCCATCGAGCCGCCCTCACCGCCACCACCGGCGCCGACGACGGTGTGGAGCTCGTCGACGAAGACGATGAGCTCGTCGGCGTGTGCCGCGATCTCGTCCATGGCCTTCGTCAGGCGCTCCTCGAAGTCGCCCCGGTACCGGGTGCCGGCGAGCATGCCGGGCAGGTCGAGGGCGACGACGCGCTTGCCCTGCAGCAGCGACGGGACGTCGCCGTCCACGATGCGCTGGGCGAGTCCCTCGACGATGGCGGTCTTGCCGACGCCGGGCTCGCCGATCAGGACGGGGTTGTTCTTGGTGCGACGGAGCAGGATCTCGACCGCCTGCTCGATCTCGTCGGCACGACCGATGACGGGGTCGATGCGACCGTCACGGGCCCGCGCGGTGAGGTCGGTACCGAACTGGTCGAGGGTCGGGGTGTCGCTGTCGCTGTCGGTGTCGGCCGTTCCGGCCGTTGCACCGGTTCCGGGCATGGGGCGCCCCTCTCGTGCTGCTGCCGCGGCCTGCTGGGCGTAGTCCTGCATGGCCTGCGGGGTGACACCGGCGCTGGCGAGCAGCTGCCCGGTGACGGTCTCCTGGTCGGTCACGAGCGCGAAGAAGAAGTGCTCGGGGTCGGTGTAGGTGCTACCGAAGCCCCGCGCGGCCTGGGTGGCCTCGACGAGGATGCGCTGCGCCGTGCCGGTCAGGGCCGGGCGGCCGGTCTGCTCGGGCTGCGGCTCGCGGGCCATCGGCAGGCGCTGCTCGATCTCGGCGGCGAGGCGCTCGGGGTCGACCCCGGCGGAACGGACGACGGCGTCGAACGGCTCGGTGCGGACGAGCACGTGCAGCAGGTGCAGCGCGTCGAGCTCGTGCTGCCCCTGCGACACCGCGTACTCGGCGGTGTGCTGGAGCAGCTCGTGGGTACGGCGGCTGAGGAGCCGCGTGATGTCCACCGGTCGGCCGAACGCACGGGGGCGCTGCGGGTCACCGGTGTTCTGCGCCGCGAGGAGGCGGGCGAGGAACTCGTCGAACGAGTCACTGCCGCCGGTCGGGCCGAACGTCTCTGGCAAAGGGACCTCCTGGGGAACTTGAGTGCCTTCGACTCAATGCAACGCAGGAGTGCCGGGGTCATTCCCGACGACGAAAAAACTTGCGGCGACTCGGCTCAGGTCCGCGCGATCGCTGCCGAGATCGCCTCGGTGACCCGCGCGAGGTCGGCCGGAGCCACCTCGATGTCGAACCCGCGGCGCCCCCCGGAGACGAAGATGCTGTCGTACGCCAGGGCCGACTCGTCGAGCACGGTCCGGATCCGGGACTTCTGGCCGACCGGGCTGATGCCGCCGACGACGTACCCGGTGCGCTTCTCGGCGAGGGCCGGATCGGCCAGCGTCGCCTTCTTCCCGCCGACAGCGGCCGCGATGGCCTTGAGGTCGAGCCGGTTCGCCACCGGCACGATCGCCACCGCCAGTGCGCCGTCGACCGAGACGACCAGGGTCTTGAAGACCTGCTCCTCGCGGAGGCCGAGTGCGGCGGCGGCCTCCTCGCCGAAGTTCGTGGCGCTCTCGTGGTGGTCGTACACGTGCGGCGTGTACGACACCCCGGCTCGGTCGAGCGCGACGGTCGCTGGGGTGCTCGGCGAACCTGCGGTCATGCGGCGATCCTCTCCCGCGCTGCCGCCCTGTCCGTGGCGGCACGCGGGCGTTACGCTGAACCGACCATGACCGTCACTCTGCTGATCCTCCGCGCCGCCGCCGCGCTGGTGCTCGGTGCGCCCACAGCGGGCGACCCCGCAGCCGGCGTCCTGCCGCTGCTGGCAGTGGCCGCGCTCGGCCTGACGGCCGTCGCCGTGGCGGTCGTCGTCGCGCAGGTCATCGCCACGGTGCTGGCGACGGTCCTCGGGCTGCGGTCGATGGGCGTCGAACACGCTGCGGTACCGGACCTGGTCACCCGCATCGCGTGGAGCCACCCCGATGCCGACGGGCACGTCCGATCGCGTGCTCCGGGAGTCGTCGCCCCGGCCTGACCACCGACCGGTGGCCGGGCCCCTCGTGACCCCTCCTGCGAACCACCAACGATCGGAACCGTCATGGACCTGTCCACCCTGCCCCTCGTCGGCCCGCTGCTGCACGGCGGCGCGGACCTCGTCGCCGCCCTGACCGCGGCCCTCTCCCCCGCCACCGGATCGTTCGCCGCGGCGATCGCCGTCGTGCTCCTGACCCTGGCCGTCCGGGCCGTGCTCGTGCCGCTGTCCGTCCTGCAGGTCCGAGCGGAGCGCGACCGACGTCGGCTCGCGCCGCAACTCGCTGCCCTGCGGAAGCGCCACGGGAAGAACGCCGAGCAGCTGCAGCGTGCGGTCCAGCAGCTCTACACGAACGAGAAGGTCTCACCCCTGGCCGGCTGCCTGCCCGTCCTCGCGCAGGCCCCGGTGCTGTCCCTCGTATACGCCCTGTTCACGCACGCGTCGATCGGCGGCACGGTCAACGCGCTGCTCGAGGCGACCCTGGTCGGGGTCCCGCTCGGGCACTCGCTCGTCGTCACGCTGACGTCGCCACTGTGGGTGCACGCCTGGGTCGTCGTCCTGCTGCTGGCCGTGCTCGCCGTCGTCGTGGAGCTCAGCCGCCGCGCGAACCTGCGCTGGAACCCTGTGCCGACGCCCGAGCCGGGCGCACAGGTGCCCGGTGCGGCAGCGACCGCCGCGCTCGGGCGGTTCGCCCCGTTCGTCACGGTCGTGTTCGCCGCGATCGCCCCGATCGCCGCCGCGCTGTACGTCGTGACGAGTGCCGCGTGGACGGCGGGCGAGCGGGCCGTGCTGCGCCGGGTGATCCGGTAGCGCGGGCGCGCGGCGTCGGGCCCGGCGTCAGCCGCCCTGGCCCTCCTGCTGCGGCCCCTGGTCCACCGGGTCGTACTCGGTGCCGCGACCCTGCTCCTCGTCGGCGGTCGGCACGTGGCGCTCCGTGCCGGTCCCACCGGGGCTCGTCGCCACGTAGTCGGCCTCGCCGGACTGGGAGTCGTGGCTCAGCGGCTCGAGGGTCTCCGGGTCGGCGTCGTGCCGCGGTTCGGGTTCGGTGCTCATGCGTCACGCCTACTCCCCTCGTTCTGGGTGCGCGCCGCCGCCCCGGCAGTGCCACGATGAAGGGAGTCCACGCGACCGGCAGATCGGGAGTGCGCATGGCCCACGACGACGTGGCAGCGGAACGGGCACGGCTCGAGGCCGTCGCCTGGGGAGCGGCATCGAGCCCCGCCGACGCGGCGCGCGCCCGGATCGCGCTGCAGGACCTGACGAGCGGGCGGCGGTCCGGTGGTCGGCGAGCGGGCGCGGGTGTCGCCTCCGCATCGGGGCAGGACGAGCGGCCGGGAGGCACGGCCCCGGCCAGCGGGCAGGTCGCGTCCCCGGAACGGTCGGCTCCACTGCCCGGCTCGTCGCCGGAACTGACGGCTCCACCGTCCGTGCCCTCGCCGGAGCGGTCGGTTCCGGAGCGCGCGACGGTTGCTGCCGAGCCGGATCCATCGCTGCGAACGGACCCGACCCCGCGAACGGAAGCCGGATCGTGGGCGGCGACCGAAGCCCGAGAACCCGACCGTCCCGACGACGCGGGTGACGACGGCGGGGGTGAGCCGGGCCTCCCGGTCGGGCCGACGCGACGGTCCCGGTGGCGCACGCTGCTCTGGACGGAGCGGCCACGCGTCTGGATCGCGCTCGGCGCGGCAGCGGCGGTCGGTGTGGCGTTCGCCGCCGGCACCGTCGTCGGGCCCGTGCGCGAGGACGTCGCAGCGGCACCGAGCGTCACGCCGACGGCGGGCACGGTCACGCTCGAGCAGCTGCTCGACGTGCCGCAGACCTACGCCGACCAGCTGCCGGGGCCGGTGGAGGCACCCGTGAGCCTGCACTCCACGCGGCTCGTGTTCACGAACCGTGCGTTGGACGGCGGCTCGTTCGACACGCCGTGGGCCGTGTGGGCCGGGGTCGGCACGGACCGGTCGACGATCTGCCTGGTGGCGACGGCGAACCGGATCGAGTCGTCGACGGCGTGCTTCCCGCGCGAGGCAGCGCTGCACGGCTCGGTGTCGATGTCGGCGCAGTCGATGAGCGGGACGTTGACGATCGCGCTCCGGGGTGGCGGCGTGCAGGGTCGGGTGACGAACGAGAACTGAGGCGCTGATTGTTGGAGCGCTCCGAGAATCTCCGCTGACCCCCTCGCGGGCTGCGGTCCATCGTGCAACACTGGATGAGCGCACTCGCCGTGGAGTCGTACCCACATCACCCACATCCACAGCGAGCGCGCCCCGCAGACCTCCCGGTCATCGTCGTTCCCCCGAACGGCACCGTCGCGCGTTCGCCCGTGCCCCGGAGGAGGTCAGCAGCGTGTCCACCAACACCACCACCTCGGCCGTGTCGACGAACACGCGGCCGATCACCGTCACCACCCAGTCCATCGTCGGCATCGCCGTCCTCGGGCTGGCGACGTTCTTCGCCATCACCACCGAGCTCATGCCCGTCGGGCTGCTCGGCACGATGAGCGCCGACCTCGGTGTGTCCGAGGCCACCATGGGCATCGTCGTCACCGTGTACGCGGGCGCCGTGGCACTCCTGGCGCTCCCGCTCACCGCCTTCACCGCGAAGCTCCCCCGCAAGGCCGTGCTCGTGTCGACGCTCGTCGGCTACACGGTGTCGAACCTCATGATCGCGTTCGCACCGTCATTCGCCGTCGTCTGCGCCGGCCGGGTCGTCGGCGGCATCGCGCACGCGCTGTTCTTCTCGGTCGCCTCGGCGTACGCCACCCGGATCGTGCCACCGCGCCTGGCCGGTCGCGCCATCGCGTTCGTGTACTCGGGCAGCTCGCTCGGCTTCGTGCTCGGCGTGCCCGTCGCCACCTGGGTCGCGCAGCACATCGGCTGGCGCCCCGCCGTGTTCTCGATCGGTGTCGCCGCCGCCGTGCTCGCCGCCGTGGCGCTGCTGTTCCTGCCCGCCGTCAGTGGTGCCTCGTCGCCGCACATCGGGTCCCCGAAGGCCTGGGCGCGCACCGGGCTGCTGTCCGTCGTGATCGCCGACCTGCTCCTGTTCGCCGGGCACTACGTCGTCTACACCTACGTCGGGCCGTACGCGATCGACGCCGGACTCGACGCCTCGATGGTGAGCGGCGCGCTGCTCGTCCTGGGCGGCACCGGGGTGATCGGCCTCTGGCTCGCGGGCATGTTCGTCGACCGGGCACCCCGGCAGACACTCATCGCCGCCGTCGCCGTGATGGCCGTCGCGTTCGCCGCGATGCCGTTCGTGCACGGCTCCCTGGTCGGCACGATGGTCGTCGCCGGCGTGTGGATGGCAGCGAACGGCACGACGGGCACGCTCTTCATGGCGGCCGCGATCCGCTCCGGAGGCGTCTCCCCCGACATCGCCGGCGCGCTCATCAACGGTGCGTCGAACATCGGCATCGCGGGCGGTGCTGCCATCGGTGGGCAGGCGCTCGGGATCGTGGGACTGCAGTACCTGCCGTTCGCTGGTGGTGCCGTACTGCTCGGGTCGCTCGGGGTCGTCGTGCTGGCGCGTCGGGGCTTCCCGGTGCACACGGTCGGGCAGGAGCACCTGTCGACGTCGTCGATCGAGGCGATCACGTCCTCGCTCGCGGTGGTCACCACGTCGGTGCCCGTCGTCGGTCGGGCGATCCAGACCCTGACGGGCTCGGTCGCGACGGTCACGGGCTCGCACCGCACGCAGTAGCGCGGCGCGCGGGCGGCGCGGCGTCGGGTGGCGTCGTCGTCGTCGTCGTCGTCCTCGTCGGCCTCGCGCTGCGCCGAGGTTCCGAAATCTCGGCATCTCGGCGGCCCTGGCGGCGATCCGTGGAACCTCGGCGGTGGGGCGGCGGCATGTCGTGGAACTCCAGCGGCGAGGTCCGGGCGTGGCGTCGTCGTGGCAGAGTGACGCGGAGCGTGGCGGCGTGTGGCGAGGGGCCGCGGCGACATGCCGTGCGCGCGGCGTCGAGGTTCCACGAACTGCCGTTCGCGTTGCGCTGAGGTTCCACGAACTGCCGTTCGGGACGCCGAGATGGGCAGATTTCGGAACCTCGGGGGTGGGGCGGCGGCGTGTCGCGGGCGGCGGCGCAGACCAACGACGAAGGGCGGGCCGGCATCGCGCCGGGCCCGCCCTTCGTCGTGACCGATCAGTCCTGCAGGTGGCTCCGGCGACGGTTGCGCACCGCGCGGTAGGTCAGCAGCGCCGCACCGAGCAGCACGAGCACCCCGGCCGCGATGAGCCCGGGCTTCAGGTCCGCACCGGTGTAGGCCAGCGGCCCACCGTTGCCCACGTCACCCGAACCGGCGGCCGGCGCGTTGCCCGAGCCTCCGGCAGCCGGCACGGTCGGCACCGCGGTCGGCGAGTTGCTCGGCGTCGGCGCACTGGGCGACGGCGACGGAACCGGGGTCACCGCGGCCTCGACCACGAAGGCGAGCGGGGTCGCAGCACCCTCCTCGGGCGTGACGACGGTCACCGGAGTGGCGCCGTCGACGTCGACCGTGATCGTGTACTCGGTCGTCGGCTGCAGGTCGACCAGGTCGAACGCGCCATCGGAGTCGGTGGCCACGGTCACCGGCGGGCCGGCTTCCGGGTCGGTCGGCGTCGCGACGACGTCCACGCCGGCGACCGGGTCGCCGTTCGTGTCGACCACGGTGCCGGGCTGGTCGGTCGTGACGACCTCGGGCGCGGCGGGGGTCTCGAACGGCAGGTCCGACGTGACGCTGGTGCCCGCGACCGCGGCGATGCCGGTGTTCGCGGTGTCACCGGTGGCACCCGCAGCGGGGACCACCGTGCGGACCGTGTAGGTACCGGCGGACGTGGCGAAGGTGTAGCGACCGTCGGCGTCGGTGGTGTCCGATCCGACGACGGCGCCGCTCTCGTCGAGGAGCTCGACGACCACGCCGGCGGGCACGGGCGTGCCGTCGAGGGACACGACACCGGTCACGGTGGCGATCACGGCGGGCGGCGCAACGATCGGCTCGGGCTCGACCGGTGCTGCACCGGCGTCACCGGTGGTGATCGACACGGGCGGCTCGTCGGCGACGGAGACGTCCAGCTCGGTGCCGGCGGGCAGGTCGGAACCGGTGTAGACGCCGTCGCTGTTCGTCGTGGTGTCGACCAGCGTGTCGCCGGTGTCCGGGTCGGTGATGACGACCGGGATGTTCGAGACCGGGTTGCCGTCGTCGTCGGTCACCGTCCCGATCACCGCGACGGTCTCCGGTGGTGATGTGAACGCGAAGTCGGCGACCCCGTCGACGCCGCCTGGGGTGCCGTCGACAGCGAGCGACACGCGCTGCGGCTGCTCCGGGCCGTCAGCACCCGCCGGCGGGGTGATCTCGACGCGGTAGTTCGCGATCACCGGCAACTGCGGGAACACGTAGTTGCCGTCGGCGTCGGTGGTCGTCGTGTACACGGTGCCGCGCGGTGCGGTCACGGTGACGGTGGCTCCCGGGATCGCTGCTCCGTCGAGCGTCGCGGTGCCGCTGATCGCCGCGGTGCGGTTGGCGAACCAGGTCTGGTAGACGGGGAACCCGCTGCGCTGCTGGTACGTGATGGTCAGGCTGGTCAGCGACACGGTCGGCGTGAACCACGCCGTGGCGCCCGCGGTGTCCGACGCGGCGGCGTTGCCGGTCAGGGTGCGCGTGGCCTCGTCCCACGTCGGCTTGTCCTGGCCCGTCGTGCCGTCGGGGTCCGGCGTGCAGGACCAGCCGCCTGCCACAGCAGCGGAGCAGGAGTTGTACCCGGTCGTGCCACCGGCCCGGCCGTTGAACCCCAGCTGCTCCCCGGTCGCCGCACCGCCGCCGGCCACCGTCGCCGAGATCGTCGCCTGGTCGGCGTCGATGTCGCCGAGGACGAACGACCAGCTCTCGGCGCCGGGCGTCGCGCCGTCGAACGTGTAGGTGGTGGTCGACGCCGAGTCCCCGTTGGGACGATCAGCCTGCGGCCGCTGGTTCATGTACGTCTGCGCACGACTCGTGCCGTAGACCCCACCGACCGGCGTCCCCGCCGACTGCCACGTCGACGCCCCGCTGATCACGGTCGACTGCCGCGAGTTCGAGGTGAACGTCGTGGCGGGGAACCCGGGCAGCGTCATCGTGCCCGTGTACGCCTTCGACGCGCCGCTCAGGGTGAACGTGCCCCAGTTGCCCGCGGGCTCCGCCGAGGCGCTCGTCGCGCCGCCGATCGCGAGTCCCGCTCCGAGTGCAAGGGCGGTGAACCCTGCTGTGACCGTGCGCCAGCGCCGCATCTGTACTCCCCTGGTGAGGACGTCGGCGTGCCCCGACGTCCGTGCAGGCTATCCAGACGGCGCGGACCCGGTCCACACCGACACCACATCGTGACTCAGGCGGGTCCATCGAGCAGCACGAGCAGCGCGCCCACCGCGGCGACCTGGCCCGCGACGAGCAGCTCCCGCGCTTCGGCGACCGGCACCCACCGGGCGTCGTCGACCTCCGGCACGTCGACGAACCGTCCCGAGCCGCGTGGCAGCTCGAGCCGGACGGTGTTGCTCCGCACGACGGCGACCTCGAACGCGGGCGCCGGGGCGGCGAACACCCGGACGCGCTTGCCCGAGGCCTGCCGGAACTCGCCCAGGTCCCTGACGTCGTCGGCGGCCACGGGCGCGGGGACCCCGATCTCCTCACCGAACTCACGCATGGCAGTCTCGAGCGGGTCCTCGCCGGGTTCGACGAGTCCCTTCGGGATCGACCAGGCACGTGGCCGGTTCCGCCAGAACGGCCCGCCCATGTGCGCGACGAAGACCTCCGGCCCGGCCGGACCGGTCCGGTGCAGCAACAGTCCGGCGCTCACCACCACGCCCGCGAGACTACGCGGCGCCGGACGGGAGGCCCGGCCCACGTCCGCCACCCGCGGTCACCGCTGCGCACGGCCGGTTCCACCGCCCCCGACCGGAGTACCGTGTGGCGCACGGAGCGCCAGGTGACGCCCCCGAAGCCTGCGACGGAGGAGGCCGATCGGGATGGACGAGCGATGGACGACGGTGACGTTGGCCGCCGATGCGGCGATGCCCCACGACGAGGCCCTGCGGTGGATCGTGGCCCGCGCCGGTGCCGGTGTCGAGCGGCTGCGGATCATCGGCGCCGACCACGCGCTGGAGGGCCGGACGCCGGTCGCCGACCAGCTCGCCGAGGCCGCGCGGACCGCTCTGCCCGGTGTGGCGGTCGAGGTGCACCGGCACGCGGGCCCGTTCGCCGCAGCCCTGGTCGAGGAGTCGGACGGCGGCGACCTGCTCGTGATCGGGAGCTTCCGCCACCGGCGCGGATCGACGGCCGGCGGTGACCCGGCGCGGGTCGCCGAGCGTGCTGCCGTCCCGACCGTGGTCGTGCCGGAGGGTCCGCACCCGATCGACGGTGACGTGGTGCTCGCGGTGGAGGACCCGATCGACGAACGTGCGGTGTCGATCGCCGTCGACGAGGCCGTCCGGCGGAACCGACGGCTGACGCTGCTGCGCGCGTGGGAGATGCCCGTGCTCACCCGGACCGGGCTGACCGACTTCGCCGAGGACCCGCTCCGGTGGCGTACGAGCAACGCCGAACTGCTGCAGCGGGTGACGTCCGTGCTGGCCGCACGGTACCCGTCACTCCGCCTCCGTCCGCTGCTGGTCGAGGGCCACCCGGGTCACGCGATCGCCTCGCACACCCGCCGGGCGTCGCTGGTGGTGCTCGGTCGCGGGCACGTGCGCGCGCTCTCGGGCTCGTTGCTCCACGACGTCGTGCGCGAGACCGCCGCCCCGGTCTGCGTGGTCCCGCCGGCGGCGCACCCGGACAGCCGAGCGGCCACGGCGACCGAGACCGCCGGTGGGATCAGCCGGCGAGGGCGCGGATCGCGGCGGCCATCCGCGCGGTCAGGTACGTGACGCCGCGCTCGTTCGGGTGCAGGGCGCCGGCCTTCAGGTCGATCTTCCGCAGGTCGCCGGAACCGGTGAGCGTCACCCCGGCCACGTAGCGCTTCGACGCGGCGCACGGCGAGTGGTCCTGCGTGCTCGCGAAGACGTCGACGAACCGCACCCCGGCGGCGGCGGCAGCGGACCGGGAGACCTCGTTGAGCTCGTCCTGGACACCGTGCAGGTACTCGACGTCGGTGTCCGTGAACGGGTAGGTGTCCGACGGGAACGAGCCCGCCAGGGTGCCGAGGTCGAGTGCGGACCGGAAGCAGCCCTTCGCGGGGGTGTCCTCGGCGTCCGGGAAGATCGCCGGGTACCCGAGGAACACGACGACGGCGTTCGGGGCGGCCCGCTGCACCGCGCCGAGGGTGTCGGCGATGCCGAGGGCCACGCGCGACTGGATCTTCACGGCGAGCTGGTCGACGCCGTCCTGCACCAGGGTGCTCTCGCACGACGGGGCGTCGCGGCCCGAGAACACCGGGCCGTTCGCGGAGATCGCCAGGCACGAGGCCGCCGTGCCGAACAGGTCGGCGTCGTTGCCGCCGATCGTCAGGGTCACCAGTCGGGTGCGGTCGGACAACGACTCGATCTGGGGTGGGACGCCCTTGAACTGGTGGCCCGTGGTGACGTCGTCGCTCGTGGCGCCGGCGCAGGTGACGTCGGTCAGGGTGAGCCCGAACTGCGCCGCGAGCCGGTGCGGGTAGTCGCGCGCCGACTGCACGCAGGCGTTCGTGGGCAGCCCGGTGCGGTCCCCCAGGCCGTACCCGGCCGAGTAGGAGTCGCCGAGCGCCACGTACTCACTGCCCGGCGGGACCGCGTCGAGGGTCTCGGTGGGGTCGGCGGTCACGGGGTACGGCTCGGGCACCGGCCACATCGGTGCCGCGGACGCCGGCGGCGCGCCGACGGACCCGCCGAGGCCCGCCGCCACGAGACAGACGGCGCCGACCACCGCCAGGGCAGCGCGCAGTGGCCGGCGGGCGATCCGGAGCAGTTCCGGCCTCAGCGGCGTCCGAGGCGACGCTCGCCGCCGCTGCCAGTGCGGTACTCGAGGCCGTAGTGCTGGAACAGCTCGGGCTCGGTCGCGGCGTCGAGCTCACCGTCGGTCGCGATGGAGGGTGCGTCCTTCACGAGCTTCTTCGGGAAGGTCACGCGCAGGTGCTTCGGTGCGACGGTCGCCCCGACGAGGGGGACGAACACGAGCTTCTGGAAGCCGACCATCCCGGTCGTGAGCGCACCGAACGCCGGCTCGGACGTGGCGGTGTCGTAGTAGATGCTCTCGAGCGTCCCGACCTTGTCCTCGGCCTCGTCGACGACCGGCAGGCCGATCCAGTCACGGATGTTGGCGGCTTCGAACACGAAGGACTCCTTCCGAGTGCCCGGTGGGTCCGGGTGGCTCTCGGTTGACGCTACCGGTCGGTCGCCTGTGCGGTCACCCCGAGCACGTCGAGCCGGTCCACCGCGGCGAGCACGTCGGCCGCGCTGACCGCCAGGATCGCCGGGTCGGGGTCCTCGGCGAAGACGTCGCCGCGCCGGACCGAGGCATCGGTGAGGACGATGTGCGGACCCGACGCGGGCGGCCCCCAGGCCTCCGGCGGCGCCGGGCCGAAGAGCACCACCGACGGCACGCCGTAGGCGGTCGCGAGGTGCGCCGCACCCGTGTCGACGGTGACGACGAGCCGCGCCGCGGCGATGACGCCCGCGAACTCCTGCAGCTCCAGGGAGCCGGCCAGGACCGCCCCCGGCGCCAGGCCGGCCGCGTCCGCGACGGCACGTGCACGGACGACGTCGTCCGCGCCTCCCGTCAGGACCACGTCGGCACCGCGCTCCCGCAGTCCGCGCACCACGTCGGCGAAGCGGTCCGTGGGCCAGTGCCGCGCCCCGTGGAAGGCACCGACGTGGACGACCGCGGCGTCGGCGACGACGGGCGGTGCCGAGGGGCGGTCGACGGCCACGTCGTCGGCGTCGGCGGGGACGCCGTGCCAGGTGAGCAGGTCCACCCAGCGGTCGCGTTCGTGCACGTCGGACGGCCACTCCGGACCGTCGTACCCGTGGGTCGGGTCGGCGTGCCCGATGACCCGTCGGGGCTGCAGGGCGGCGATCAGGTCGGACGACTCGGGGCCGGCGCCGTGCAGGTTCACCGCGACGTCGACCGTGCCGGCGGGGGCGTTGATCGGGTGGTCGAGGCCGTGCTGCGCCAGGTGGACGTCGACGGCGGGGACGAGCTCGACGACGGGCGCCAGCCACGCCGTCGTCGCCAGGGTGATGCGGTGGTCGGGGAAGGCCCGTCGCAGGGCGCGGAGCGCGGGGACGGCGACCAGGAGGTCGCCGAGCTTGATGGCGCGGAGGACGACGAGTTCCGGGCGTCCGTCGGTGGCGGGCAGGGTCTCGAGTGCGGTCACGGGCGCGACGGTAGGCGGTGCCCGCTGGTGGCGTCGGCAGCGGGCGCGTTCCCCGGCTGTCCTGAGCCGGCACGCGGCCGCCGACCGGTACTCCGGTGCCATGCCCCTCGCACCGGACCGCGCGATCCGCGGCCTGCTCTTCGACCGCGACGACACCCTCGTCGTGGACGTCCCGTACAACGCCGACCCGCGCCTGGTGGTGCCCGTCCCCGGTGCCCGTCGTGCCGTGGAGCGGGCTCGTGCAGCCGGGCTGCTGCTCGGTGTGGTCACGAACCAGTCCGTGGTCGCGAAGGGCCTGGCGACGCGCGAGCAGGTCGACGCGACGAACGCCCGCGTGGACGCGCTCGTCGGGCCGTTCGACGTCTGGTGCGTCTGCCCGCACGACGCCGGCGACGACTGCGCGTGCCGGAAGCCGCGGCCGGGCATGGTCTTCGACGCCGCCGAGCGACTCGGGGTCCCGCCGGACGCGCTCGTGCTGGTCGGCGACATCGGCGCCGACGTGCAGGCGGCGCGGGCCGCGGGAGCGCAGGGCGTGCTCGTGCCGACCCCGCGCACGCGGCCCGAGGAGGTCGACGACGCCGAGACCGTCGCGGCGACCCTCGCCGAGGCCGTCGACCTGGTGATCGCCGCGGCCGGACCGTCGACCGTCAGGACGGACCGCACGTGAGCCGTCCCCGCGTCCTGGTGGCGCGCCTCGACTCGTTCGGTGACGTCCTGGTCGCCGGCCCCGCCGTCCGCGCCGTCGCCGCCGGTGCCTCGCACGTCACGATGCTGTGCGGACCGCAGGGCGCCCCGGCCGCCGACCTGCTGCCCGGCGTCGACCGCGTCCGGGTGTGGGCAGCGCCGTGGGTCACCGAGACCGCGCGGCCGATCGACGACGCCGTGCTCGCCGAGTTCCGCGCGCTCGTCGCCGAGGAGCGACCCGACGAAGCGGTCGTCCTCACCTCGTTCCACCAGTCGCCGCTGCCCCTGGCGCTGCTCCTCCGCCTCGCCGGTGTCCCCCGCGTCTCCGGGGCCTCGGTCGACCACCCGGGGTCGCTCCTCGACGTCCGCCTGCGACCCGGCGAGGACCTGCCCGAGGACGTCCCCGAGCCCGAGCGCGCGCTCCGGATCGCCGACGCGGCCGGGTTCCGGCTGCCGCCGGGGGACGACGGGAGGCTCGTGGTGCGTCACGACGCCGTCGCACCCCCGTCCGTGGCCGGGCTGGGACGGTACGTGGTCGTGCACCCCGGCGCCAGCGTCCCCGCCCGGTCGTGGCCGGCATCGCACCACCGGGAGCTCGTCGCCGCGTACGCCGAGCGTGGCGTGCCCGTCGTCGTCACCGGCTCCCCCGGTGAACGCGACCTCACCGCGGCCGTCGCCGGCGCCACCGGCATCGACCTCGGCGGACGGACCACGCCCGCCGAGCTCGCCGCGGTCCTGGCCGGTGCGGAGGTCGTCGTCGTCGGCAACACCGGGCCGGCGCACCTCGCCGCGGCGGTCGGCGCACCGATCGTCAGCCTCTTCTCGCCCGTCGTCCCCGCCGTCCGGTGGGCGCCGTACGCACCGCTGGTCGAACTGCTCGGGGACCAGGCGGCTCCCTGCCGGCTCAGCCGTGCCCGCGAGTGCCCCGTCCCCGGCCACCCGTGCCTGTCCACGGTGCGCATCGAGGACGTGCTCGCGGCCCACGAACGGCTGCTCGACCGCGCTTCGCGGATGGAACCGAGAAGTCTGCGGAGCGCGCCAGAAGGTGCTGCGTAGCGTCCGCCACTGCTCCCCCTTCTCCTCGTGCCCGACCGACCGAAAGGCCCCGCATGCGCATCCTCGTCTGGCACGTGCACGGCGGCTGGATGGACGCGTTCGTCCGCGGCCCGCACGAGTACCTGATCCCCACCACGCCGGCGCGCGACGCCGGGGGCCTCGGTCGTGGCGGGCGCGCCTGGCCGGCGTCGGCGATCGAGATCGACCCCGCCGACGTCGCCGACGCCGAGGTCGACGTGGTCGTCCTGCAACGCACCGAGGAACTCGACGCGGCGAAGCGCCTGCTGGCCGGTCGCGACGTGCCGATCGTCTTCGTCGAGCACAACGCGCCCCGCGTCGACGTGCCGAACAGCCTGCACCCGTTCCGCGACCGCGACGACCTGACCATCGCGCACGTCACGCACTGGAACGCGCTGATGTGGGACTGCGGCACCACGCGCACCACGGTCGTCGAACACGGCGTCGTCGACCCCGGCCCGCGCTACACCGGCTCGCTCGACCGCCTCGGCGTAGTCATCAACGAGCCCGTGCGTCGGGATCGCGTCGTCGGCACCGACCTGCTCCCCCGCTTCGCGGCCGTGGCGCCCGTCGACGTCTGGGGCATGGGCACCGAACGGCTGCCGGAGCTCGGCTTCGGCGACGCCGTGGTCGCCCGCGGTGACGTGCTCTCCGACCCGATGCACGCGGCCCTCGCCGAACGCCGTGCGTACGTCCACCCGAACCGGTGGACCTCGCTGGGCCTGTCCCTCCTCGAGGCGATGCACCTGGCGATGCCGGTCCTGGTGCTCGCGACGACGGACGCGGCCCGCACGGTGCCGGGCGAGGCCGGCGCGATCGCGACGGACGTCGAGGAGCTGGTGCGGGCCTCCCGGATCCTCGTCGAGGACCCCGACGAGGCGCGCCGACGGGGTGCCGTGGCGCGGGAGGCCGTGCTCGCACGACACGCGCTCGGCCGCTTCACCGCCGACTGGGACGACCTGCTCGACGACGCCGTGACCCGCGGCGCCGGACGCGACCGGGCGGCCTCGGCCGCGACATCGGCCCCGGCTTCGGCTTCGACTTCGGCCACGACCCCGGCCACGTTCGAGGGGAGCCTCCGATGAAGATCGCGATGGTGTCGGAGCACGCGAGCCCGCTCGCCGTGCTCGGCGGTGTCGACGCCGGTGGACAGAACGTCCACGTGGCCGAACTGTCCGGGGCGCTCGCGGACCGCGGGCACCAGGTGACCGTCTACACCCGGCGTGACGACGCATCCGCGCCGGTCCGGGTGCCGCTGCGGCCGGGGGTCGACGTCGTGCACGTCGACGCCGGTCCGGCGCGGCAGGTGCCGAAGGACGAGCTGTTCCCCTTCATGGGGACGTTCGCGTCGGTGCTCGCCGCGGAGTGGTTCGTGGACCGACCCGACGTCGTGCACGCCCACTTCTGGATGTCCGGTCACGCGGCACTCGACGCCGTCGCGCAGGTGCAGGCCCGGACCGGCGGCACCCGCATCGCCGTCGCGCAGACCTTCCACGCGCTCGGCGTCGTGAAGCGTCGACACCAGGGCTCGGCCGACACGAGTCCCGCGGAGCGCGAGTGGCTCGAACCGGCCGTCGGACGGAGCGCCGACCAGGTCGTCGCGACGTGCTCCGACGAGGCCTTCGAGCTGAAGGCCCTCGGTGTCCCCCTGCAGCGCATCTCCGTCGTGCCGTGCGGTGTCGACGTGGCGCTGTTCCGCCCCGACGGACCGGTCGAGGAGCGCGGCCGTGCGCAGCGGGTGCTCACCGTGTCGCGGCTGGTCCGGCGCAAGGGCGTCGGCACGACCATCGCCGCGCTCGCCGCCCTGGTCGCCGAGGGGCGCGACGTCGAACTCGTGGTCGTCGGCGGTGCCGGTGTCGCCGGGGCCGACCTGGTGGACGACCCCGAGTACCAGCGGCTCGACGCCCTCGCCCGGTCGCTCGGGGTCCGTGACCACGTGACCTTCCGCGGACAGCTGGCGCAGCACGAGATGCCCGCCGTGTACCGGAGCGCCGACGTCGTGGTCTGCGCACCCTGGTACGAGCCGTTCGGCATCGTCCCGCTCGAGGCGATGGCCTGCGGTCGACCCGTCGTCGCGTCGAGTGTCGGTGGGCTCATCGACACCGTCGTCGAGGACGGCACGGGCCTGCACGTCCCGCCGCGCGACGAAGCCGAGGTCGCCGCTGCCGTCGGCGCCCTGCTCGACGACCCGGACCGCCGCGGATCCCTCGGCCGGGCCGGCCGTGCACGCGCGGAGTCGCGGTACACGTGGCAGAAGGTCGCCGCGGACAGCGAGCGCGTCTACGAGCGGCTGCTGGCCGGTGCCGTCGCCGTGGCCGCACCGACCACCACGGCGGGCGCACCGCAGCGCACCACCACGGCGGGCGCACCGACGCGCACCGCCACCCACGCCGGACGGGTCCCGCGTGCTGCACAGCCGACCGAGAGGACCGCCCGATGACCATCGACCAGCAGCCCGGCATCGACGAGCACACCACCGCGACTGCACGCATCGTGTTCGACCACGTCGCCGCCTCGGTCCCGGTGATCGCCTCGCTCGTCGACCACCACGACCACATCGCCGCCTGGGCCGACGACATCGCGGCCCGACTCGTCGCGGGTCGCCGCCTGCTCGCCGCGGGGAACGGCGGGTCGGCCGCCGAGGCGCAGCACCTGACCTCGGAGCTCACCGGACGGTTCGACGGCGACCGCCCCGCCTACTCCGCGATCTCGCTGCACGCGGAGTCCTCGGCGGTCACGGCGATCGGCAACGACTACGGCTTCGACCAGGTCTTCGCCCGACAGGTGTCGGCGCACGCCCGGGCGGGTGACGTCGTCGTGCTGCTGTCGACCAGCGGCAGGAGCCCGAACCTGCTCCGCGCCGCCGAGGCCGCCCGAGCCGTCGGCGCCCGGACGATCGCCATGACCGGGCCCCGGCCGAACCCCCTGGCCGAGGCCGTGGACGACGCGATCTGCATCGCGGGCCCGTCCGCCAACGTGCAGGAGGCGCAACTCGTGCTCGTGCACGCCCTGTGCCGGGCGATGGAGCCCGCACTGCGCCGCGGGGTCCGGCGATGACGCCCCAGCAGCCGGCCGCGCAGCGACCGGCCGGGCCGCACCGCGCGGCGGTTCGTCGCCTGCGGATCGTCGTCGTCGGCGACACGTTGCTCGACGTCGACGTGGCCGGCACCAGCGATCGGCTCAGCCCGGACGCACCCGTGCCCGTCGTCGACGTCACGACCGACGACCGCCGCGCCGGGGGTGCCGGTCTCGTCGCCACGATGCTGGTGCGTGACGGGCACGACGTCACCCTGGTCACCGTTCTGGGCGACGACAGCCGCGCACAGGAGCTCCGCGACCTGCTCCCCGACGTCACCGTGGTCGCCGGACCTTCCGGTGCCCCGACGCCGGTGAAGACCCGCGTGCGCGTCGTCGACCACGCGCTGGTCCGCATCGACGAGGGCTGTGCCACTCCGCCCGTGCCCGAGGCCACCGACGCCATGACGGCCGCGCTCGACGACGCCGACGCGATCGTCGTCGCCGACTACGGCCGCGGGGTGGCCGCCGCTCCGGCGCTGCGGGAGGCCCTCGCACGCGTCGCCGAGCACACCCCGGTGGTCTGGGACCCGCACCCGAAGGGCGCCGCACCCGTTCCCGGCATCACCGTGGCCACCCCCAACGCCGCCGAGGCCCGCCGGTTCACCGACGTCGAGGGCCACGGCGCGCCCGTCGCGACCGTGCCCTTCGCGACCGTGGCCTTCGCGACCGTGGCCGCGGCGGCCCTCGTCGAGCAGTGGGGTGTCGGCGCCGTCGCGGTGACGCTCGGCGACCGCGGAGCACTCCTCGCCGACGACCGTTCGGACAGCCGCTTCGTGCCGGCACCCTCCGTCACCGCCTGCGACCCGTGCGGCGCCGGCGACCGGTTGGCGGCCGGTGTCGCCGTCGCACTGGCCGGTGGAGCGGACGTCCCCGACGCCGTCGCCGCCGGCGTGGTCGCGGCCTCCGAGTACCTGGCCGCCGGCGGCGTCACCGCGCTCTTCGCCGACGACGGCCCCGCGCCGCTCCGGGTACCGGGCGCCGACCGCGACGCGCTGCGCACCGTGCACGAGGTCCGGAGCGCCGGCGGCACCGTCGTCGCGACCGGCGGCTGCTTCGACCTGCTGCACGCCGGGCACGCCCGCACCCTGTCGGCCGCGCGGGCACTCGGCGACTGCCTGGTCGTGTGCCTCAACTCCGACAGTTCGGTCCGCGCGCTCAAGGGTCCGGAACGGCCGATCATGACCCAGGACGACCGCGTCGAACTCCTGCTCGCCCTGGACTGCGTCGACGCCGTCGTGGTGTTCGACGAGCACACCCCCGACGAAGCACTCCGCCGGTTCCGCCCGGACGTCTGGGCGAAGGGCGGCGACTACACCGCGAGCGAGCTGCCCGAGGCCGCGACCCTGGCCGAGTGGGGCGGACACGTCGTCACCGTCCCGTTCCACCCCGGCCGCTCGACGACCCGCCTGGCCGCGGCCCTCGAACACGTCGGCTGAGCCCGACGGATCCACGCCCCTACGGAAGGAAGTCCATGCCCGTCCCCACCACCCCCATCGGCCGCGTCCTCGTCACCGGCGGCGCCTCCGGACTCGGCGCGGCGGTCGTCGCCGCGGTCGTCGAGGCCGGCGGCACCCCGATCGTCCTCGACCTGCGCGTCGACGCGGTGTCCGAGGGCATCGACGCCGTGGCCGTCGACGTGTCGGACACCGACGCGGTCGAGCAGGCGGTCCGCCAGGCGGCCGAGCGTCACGACGGACTCGACGCGGTCGTGACGGCCGCGGGGATCGACACCCCCGCACCGATCGACGCGATCTCCTCCGGCAACTGGGAGAAGATCGTCGCGGTCAACCTCATCGGCACCGCCTCGGTCGTCCGCGCCGCACTGCCCGCCCTCGAGGCAGCGCACGGACGTGTGGTCACGATCTCGTCCTCGCTCGCCCTGCGCGGCGTCGGCGACGGCACCGCCTACTCGGCCTCGAAGTTCGGCGTCCGCGGCTTCTCGCAGGCCCTGGCCGCCGAGACCGCCGGCCGCATCGGTGTCACCAACGTGATCCCGGCCGGCATGCGCACGAACTTCTTCGCCGACCGCACCGAGCAGTACAAGCCGGGTCCGGACGCGCAGCTCATCGAGCCCGAGTACGTCGCGAACGCGATCCTCTTCGCGTTGTCGCAGCCGGCCGGCTGCGAGATCCGGGAGCTGTCGATCATGCCCGCGACGGAGCCGAGCTGGCCGTAGACGCTCGCTGCGCGTCGCGCCGGTGCCAGGCGCGTTGGTCGTTGCCACGGGGCGGACGGGAGGCGCGGTGCCGGTCGTGCGCCGTGCCTCCCGTCCGTCCTGCTTGTCACGTTGCCTGCGCGGTGCGGCTTGCGTTGTCTGGTGCGGGGTTGACGGCGTGGTGCGCGCCTGTGGCGCCGCACGCAGCGGTCAACCGTGCACGGGGTGGGGACGTGCGCACGGTGCGGACGGGAGGCGCGGTGCCGGACGTGCGCCGCGCCTCCCGTCCGTCCTGCTTGTCACGTTGCCTGCGCGGTGCGGCTTGCGTTGTCTGGTGCGGGGTTGACGGCGTGGTGCGCGCTTGCAGCGCCGCACGCAGCGGTCAACGGCGCACAGGGTGGGGACGTGCGCACGGTGCGGACGGGAGGCGCGGTGCCGGACGTGCGCCGCGCCTCCCGTCCGTCGGTCTTGTCACGTTGCCTGCGCGGTGCGGCTTGCGTTGTCTGGTGCGGGGTTGGCGGCGTGGTGCGCGCTTGCAGCGCCGCACGCAGCGGTCAACCGCGCACAGGGTGGGGACGTGCGCACGGTGCGGACGGGAGGCGCGGTGCCGGGTTGGCACCGTGCCTCCCGTCCGTCCTGCTTGTCACGTTGCCTGCGCGGTGCGGCTTGCGTTGTCTGGTGCGGAGTTGACGGCGTGGTGCGCGCTTGCAGCGCCGCACGCAGCGGTCAACCGCACCGGGTGGTGACGTGCGCACGGTGCGGACGGGAGGCGCGGTGCCGGTCGTGCGCCGGGCTTCCCGTCCGTCCTGCTTGTCACGTTGCCTGCGCGGTGCGGCGTGCGTTGTCTGGTGCGGAGTTGACGGCGTGGTGCGCGCTTGCAGCGCCGCACGCAGCGGTCAACCGCACCGGGTGGTGACGTGCGCACGGTGCGGACGGGAGGCGCGGTGCCGGTCGTGCGCCGGGCTTCCCGTCCGTCCTGCTTGTCACGTTGCCTGCGCGGTGCGGCGTGCGTCGTCTGGTGCGGAGTTGACGGCGTGGTGCGCGCTTGCAGCGCCGCACGCAGCGGTCAACCGTGCACCGGGTGGGGACCTGCGCACGGTGCGGACGGGAGGCGCGGTGCCGGTCGTGCGCCGGGCTTCCCGTCCGGCGGTCTTGTCACGTTGCCTGCGCGGTGCGGCGTGCGTCGTCTGGTGCGGAGTTGACGGCGTGGTGCGCGCTTGCAGCGCAGCACGCAGCGGTCAACCGCGCACAGGGTGGGGACCTGCGCACGGTGCGATCAGACGGTGCTGTCAGACGGTGCGGAGCAGGTCGGCGACGTCGTCGAGGACCAGTTGCGGGTCGACCTCGTCGACGTAGGACGGGTCGTGCGCGCAGCGCTCGGCCGTCCACCCCACCTGCGTGACGTCGATCCCGCAGACCGGGCAGCGCGTGACGTAGGACAGGTGCACGCGGTGGCGTCCGCGGTCGAACGGCCCGGCGTTGACGACGTTGCCGAACCAGAACACGCCGACGGTGGGCGTCCCGACGGCGACCGCCAGGTGCCGCGGGCCGGAGTCGTCGCCGACCATGACGTCGGCGGCAGCGAGCACGGCGGGGAGCTCGCGGAGCGGCACGGCACCGGTCAGGTCGTGCACGCGTCCGGCGAGGTCGGCGGGCAGCGCGTCGACGATGGCGGTGGACGCCGGCACGTCGGACGCGTCGCCGACGAGCACCACGTCGTCCCCGGCGGCGAGCCGGACGCGGGCGACCTCGGCGAAGCGCGAGGGGCTCCATCGGCGGCGCGGATCCGTCGCCCCGGGGTGGATCGCCAGGAGTCGGGTGCCGTCCCCGGCGACGCCGAGCCGCTCGCGGACCGCCGCCCGCTCGTCGTCGGACACGTGCACCCGCGGATCGAGCGTGACGGGGGCGGCCCCCGCGAGCGACACGACCTCGAGGGCACGCAGGACCTCGTGCTGGTAGTACACGTAGCGCACCCAGCGCTCGAGGACCTCGGCGTCCTCGGTCGCGGTGCCGACGGTGTGCCGGGCGCCGAGACGGAGCAGGAACGGGTTCGAGTTGCGACCCCCACCGTGCAGCTGCACCGCGAGGTCGAACCGGCCGGACAGCCGCGCGAAGAAGTCCTCGGCATCAGGAGCGTCGTCGCCGGCGTCGCGGACACCCGGTGCGACCGGGAGTTCCTCGAAGGCGTGCACGGCGTCGGTCCGGCCGCCCAGGACCGCTGCCGCGGCGGGCGTGCCGAGGAGGGTGATGCGCGCGTCCGGGTAGGCGGCGGCGAGGGCCTCGAGGGCCGGCACGGCGAACATCAGGTCGCCGAGGCCCCCGCCGCGGAGCACCGCGATCTCGGTCACGCCGTCGAACCGTTCTCCGCCCACACCGATCTGCTGCACGCCTCTCGTCTACCGGTCGGGTGCCGGTGGGACGTCCAGCACCGGGCGGCGGACGGGCACCGATGGACACGAAGCGCGGAGTCGAGTCGGCACACAGCGGTGTCCGAGCACCGTCTGACCCCCGCCCGCCCTCCGGAAGGACACCATGACGATCGCACCCGCTGCTGCCGACGCCGCCACGGACCTGGTGGTGACCGACCCCGTCGACGGGACGGTCGCGTCGACTGTGCCCCGTGCCTCCGAAGCCGAGGTCCGTGATGCCGTCGCCCGTGCCCGGGCAGCTGCCGGCGCCTGGGCGCGCACGGCCCCGGCCGAGCGCGGCGCACTGTTGCACGCGGCGGCCGAGCACGTGCGCGCACACGCCCAGGAGCTCGCCGACCTGAACACCCGCGAGACCGGCAAGGTGCCGGGTGGCGCACTCGGTGGGGTCGAGGCCGGCGTCGGAACGCTCGTGCAGTACGCCGAGCTCGGACCGGTGCACCGCGGCGAGGCGCTGCGCGGGCAGTTCGGGGCCGCCGACTGGGCCGTCCCACACCCCCGCGGGGTCGTCCTCGCGCTGACGCCGTGGAACGACCCGGTCGCCGTGGCCTGCGGGATCCTCGGTGCCGCGATCGTCACCGGCAACACCGTGGTGCACAAGGGCAGCGAGCGGTCCCCCGCCACCATCGCACGCCTGAACGCGCTGCTCGCCGAGGTCCTGCCCGACGGCGTGCTCGTCGGCGTGGACGGGGACGGGTCCACCGGCGAGCTGTTGCTCGCCCAGGAGGGCGTCGACGCGTACGCGCACGTCGGGTCCACCGCGACCGGTGACCGGCTGTCCGAGGTCGCCGTCGCGACCCGAGCCCACGTGGTCCGTGAGAACGGCGGGAACGACGCGGTCGTCGTCGACGCCGACGTCGACCCGGCGTGGGCCGCCGCCCAGGTGGCCCTCGGTGCGTTCGCGAACACCGGGCAGATCTGCACCAGCGTCGAACGCGTCTACGTGCACCGCGACGTCGCCGAGCCCTTCGTCGCCGCCCTCGTGGCCGAGGCGGAGCGCCGCACCGCCGCACCCGCGACGACCTACGGCCCGTTGGTCGACGACCGGCTGCGCAGCACCGTGCAGTCCCACGTCGACGACGCCCTGCAGCGCGGTGCCTCGGCACGGGCCGGTGGGGTCACCCCGGACGGCGTCGGATCCTTCTACCCGGCGACCGTGCTCACCGGGTGCACCGACGACATGCTCGTGATGACCGAGGAGACCTTCGGCCCGATCGCGCCGGTCCGTGTCGTGGCCGACTTCGACGAGGGGCTCCGGCTCGCGGCCGCCGACCGGTACGGCCTGGCCGCCACCGTCCTGACGAACGACACCGGTCACGCTCTGCGCGCCGCCGCGGAGCTGCCGGTCGGCACCGTGAAGGTCAACGCGGTGTTCGGTGGTGCGCCGGGCGGCAGTGCCCAGCCGCGAGGTGCCTCCGGAGCGGGTTTCGGGTACGGCCCGCACCTGCTCGACGAGATGACCACGACCACGGTCGTGCACCTCGAGCCCGCCCCCGCACGCACCGCCGGCGGCACACGATGAGCGTCGACGTCCGGCTCGTCCGCGACCTGGTCGCCACGATCGACGACCGCGAACCGCTCGTCGTCGTGATCGGCGACTGCATCCTCGACCGGTGGACCGTGGGCGAGGCCGAGCGGGTCTCGCGCGAGGCCCCTGCACCCGTCGTCCGGGTCACCGAGACGATCGCGGTGCCCGGTGGCGCCGCGAACACCGCGGTGAACGCCCGCGCGCTCGGCGCCCGGGTCCGGCTCGTCGGACTCATCGGCGACGACGAGGCCGGTGGCGTCCTGCGCGAACGGCTCGAGACCGCGGGCGTCGACACCGCGTTCCTGGTCGAGATCGCCGGAGCGCGCACCACCACGAAGTCCCGCGTGGTCGGTGGCGACCGGGTCGTGGTCCGGGTCGACGACCTGGCCGGAACCCCGACCGCCGACCACAACGAACGGCTGGCACGCGCCGTCGCCCGAGCGGTCCGGTGCGCCGACGCCGCGGTCGTCTGCGACTACGGACTCGGCGTCCGTGCCGAGGACGTCGTCCCGGTACTCGACCGCGACCGCCCCGGGTCCATCGTCGTCGACGCGCACGACCCGCCCCGCTGGGCCTCGTTGCGACCCGACCTCGTCACACCCAACGCCGGCGAGGCCGCAGCACTGCTCGGACGCGACCTCGGGACCGGCGCCGACCGGGTGGCCGCCGTCCTGGGCGCACGCGCCGACGTCCTCGCCCGGACCGGTGCCCGCGCGGCCGTCGTCACGCTCGACCGCGACGGCACCGTGCTGCTCGAGCGCAGCACGGACGAGGGTTTCCGCACCCGTGCGGTGCCGGCCTCGGAGCAGCAGGCGTCCGGAGCCGGGGACACGTTCTGCGCCGCCGCGACGGTGGCGCTCGCGGTCGACGCGTCCGTCCGCGACGCCGTCTCCGTGGCGCAGGCCGCCGCCGACGTCGTCGTCCGCGAAGCCGGCACGTCGGTCTGCAGCGCCGCCGCCCTGCTCGACTCGGTGACGGCACCGGCAGCCACCGTCGTCGACCACGACGAACTCGCGATCGCCGTCGAACGGGCCCGCCAGGCCGGTCGGCGCGTGGTGTTCACGAACGGCTGCTTCGACGTCGTGCACCGTGGGCACACGACGTACCTGCGCCAGGCCCGGGACCTCGGTGACCTGCTCGTCGTGGCGCTGAACGACGACGACTCGGTGCGACGGCTGAAGGGCCCGGAGCGCCCGATCAACCCGGCCGAGGACCGCGCCGGGGTGATCGCCGCCCTGGCCTGCGTCGACCTGGTGACGGTGTTCGCGACCGACACCCCGATCCCGCTCATCGAACGGCTGCACCCCGAGGTCTACGTCAAGGGCGGTGACTACTCGCCCGAGATGCTCCGCGAGACGGCGGTCGTGCGCGGGTACGGCGGCGAGGTGGTGATGGTCGACTACGTCCCCGAGCACTCCACGACGGCCGTGGTCCGGCGCATCCGCGAAGCCGCGGCAGCGTCGGCCGGGTCCGCGGTGCCAGCTGCCGCGTCGGCCGGGTCCGCGGTGCCAGCCGCAGCGACCACCGCGACCGCAGCCGCGACCGACCCCGAGGGGACCACCGACGGAAAGGTCATACCGCAGTAGGGGGTCGTCGAGACCCCGGCGGGATGGCAACGCTCCCGGCGCTCCGTAGCGTCGAACCCGTCGACGAGGTCCGTCGGCGGAGGGAGCGTCGCCGTGTTCGACCAGATCACCCCGTTCGTCGTCGAGTTGGCCGCGAGTCCGCTCGTCTACGTCGTGCTCGTCGCCCTGTGCTTCGTCGACGGCTTCTTCCCGCCGGTCCCGAGCGAGTCGGCCCTGGTCGCCATCGCAGCCATCGCCGCGACTTCCGGCGAGCCCGTCCTGGCCGGGGTCCTGGTGGCCGCCGCGGTGGGGGCGATCGCGGGTGACTCGGTGGCGTACTGGATCGGTCGCCGGATCGGACTCGCCCGTCTGGCGCAGTCCCGACGGCCGCGGATCGCCGCGGCGTTCGCGTTCGCCGAACGGCAGATGCAGCGCCGGTCCGCGAGCCTGATCCTGGTCGGCCGGTACATCCCCGTCGGCCGGGTCGCGGTGAACATGACCGCCGGCGCGACACGGCTGCCCTACCGTCGCTTCCTCGCCATCAGTGCGATCGCCGGGACGGCGTGGTCCGCGACCTCGGTCGGGATCGCCCTGGCCGCGTCGCAGGTGCTGCACGAGCCGCTCGTCGCCGCCCTGGTGTCGATGGTGGTCGCGGGCGGCCTCGGCATCGCGGTCGACCGGGTGATCGGTAGCATCAGCCGCAGGCGCGACGCTCGTGCCGCCCGAGCGGCCGCCGCGATCGTCCCCACGACCGGCGTGCCCACGACCGACGTGCCCGCGACCGACCTGCCCACCGCGAGCACCACACCCGTCGCGCACGCCCCGTCCGCCACACCCCGCATCGTCCCCACCGGAGAGATCGTCCGACAGTGACCACCGCCCTGCTCCGCCCGCGACCGACCTGGCTGCCGCTGGCGACCCGGATCGCTCTCGTGGTCGCGGTGGTGTCCCTGTTCAGCGTCGCCGCCCCGGTGACCTCGGTCTACTACGCCGTCGCCGTCCCGCTCTCCCTGCTCGTGTCGGCGGTGCTCGCGGTCAGCATCGGCATCGCCCCGTTCGTCCCCCGCACCGCCGCCGCCGCCCACCTCGTCGGACTCGTCGCGCTCGGCCTGCTCACCGCCCCGGTCGAGACGAGCCCGTGGCCGATCCCGGTCACCGGCATCATCGGCCTGAGCGTCCTGCTCGTCGTGCTCGGGGTCCGCTCGACCTGGCGGCTGACCGCGATCGTGTGGGCCGTCGCCGCCGTGCTCCCCCTGCTGCTCGTCGCCGTGACGCCGGGCCGCTGGGACCAGCCCGCCGTGTGGGCGACGAGCTTCGTCGTGTCCGCCGGCGACACGCTCCTGGTCGCCGCGGCCGCCGTCGTCATCGGGCAGCGCCGCAGCATCCGCCAGGAGCTCGTCGCCGCCCGCCGCGACGCCGAGCTCGAGCAGGCCCGGCGCCGCACGGTCGAGGAACGCTCCCGCATCGCCCGCGAGCTGCACGACGTCGTCGCGCACAGCATGTCCGTCGTGCACATGCAGGCGGAGTCGGCCCCGTACCGGGTGGCCGACCTGCCGCAGGAGGCCCGCGCCGAGTTCGCCGCGATCGCCGAGACCTCGCGTACCGCGCTGCGCGAGATGCGCCAGCTGCTCGGCACCCTGCGCGGGGACACCGCCGCCGAGCGCGCACCGCAGCCGGACCTCGCCGACCTGCCCGCGCTCGTGCAGGCCACCCGCGCCGCCGGCATCCCGGTGGAGCTCGACGTCGACGTCGCCGACGACGTCGACCGGCTCGCACAGCTCACCGTCTACCGGGTCGTGCAGGAGGCGCTCGGCAACGTCGCCCGGCACGCGCCCGGCGCGTCCACCGTCGTGACGGTCAGGAGGCACGGCTCGCGTCTCCGGGTGGAGGTCGCCAACACCGCTCCACCCGCTGGCACCGTGCCGGCCGCACCACCCGACGACGGTGGCTTCGGCCTGGCCGGGATGCGCGAGCGGGTGACGGCGCTCGAGGGCACGATCGACCACGGCCCCGTGGCGGACGGCGGCTTCACGGTCGTGGTGACCCTACCCGTCCGCGTACCGGCGGCCGACGGGGGAAGCCGATGACGCGGGTGATGGTGGTGGACGACCAGCAGATGTTCCGCATGGGACTGCGGGCGATCCTCCAGGCCCAGGACGACGTCGAGGTCGTGGGCGAGGCCGCGAACGGTGCCGAGGCGGTGGTCGCGGCGATCCGGCTGCAGCCGGACGTGATCCTGATGGACGTCCGGATGCCGGAACTCGACGGGATCGAGGCGACCCGACGGATCACGGCGGCGCCGACGGACCGACCCGTCCGCGTGGTCATGCTGACGACGTTCGACATCGACGACTACGTGTTCGACGCTCTGCGGGCCGGGGCGAGCGGCTTCCTGCTCAAGGACGCGAGCGCCGACGAGCTCGTCGCGGCGGTGCGCACGGTGGCCGCGGGCGAGGCACTGCTCGCGCCGCGCGTGACCCGGCACCTGGTCGAGGCGTTCGTCGCCGGACCGGTCACCGCCGCTCCGCGCACCGAGGTGCTCGACGTCCTGACCGACCGGGAGCGCGACGTGTTCCTGCTCATGGCGCGCGGGCGGTCGAACGGCGAGATCGCGGGCGACCTGTTCATCGCGGAGCAGACCGTCAAGACCCACGTGGGGCGGGTGCTGGCGAAGTTGCAGTTGCGCGACCGGGTGCACGCCGTGGTGCTGGCGTACGAGGCCGGCCTGGTCCGCCCGTCCGCCTGACGCGCCGCCGCGCCGCTCACGTCCCCCGAGGTTCCGAAATCTGCACATCTCGCGCGCCGAAACGTCGGGCCGTGGAACCTCGGCGTCGCGTCAGCGGCGTGTCGCCCAGCCGCGCACGGGGTCGAAGCGGGTCGCGGTGGGCAGACGCGACGACAGACGGACGGGAGGCCCGGTGCCAGCTGGCACCGGGCCTCCCGTCCGGGGGTGGTCGCGACTCAGGCGGCGAGGTGCGCCTGCAGGAACCAGCGGTCCTTCGTCAGACCGCGCTCGATCTCGATGACGACGTCCTGGCTGTTGAGGTCGACCTCGTCGAGACCCTCGACGGCGCGACGGACCTGCAGCAGGGCCGCGTCGATCTGGGCGATGACCTCGGTGATGGTGACGTCGGAGTTCTGGAAGCCCTGCGACAGCGGCGGCAGCGTCGTGTTGGCGGCGACGGTCGCGATGCGCGAGTCGACCGGCAGGCCGAGGGCGACGATGCGCTCCGCGGCGGTGTCGGCGTAGGCCTGGGCGTGCTCGACGATGTCGTCGAGGAGCTCGTGCACACCGACGAAGTTGCGGCCGCGGACGTGCCAGTGCGCCTGCTTGCCGTTGACGACGAGTGCCTCGAGGTCGATCACGACGGGGGCGAGGAACTGTGCCACTCCGGCGGCGAGCTCCGGCGTCGTCGAGAACGGGGACGTGGTGGTCGTGGTGCTGGTGGTGGTCGTGGTCATGTCTGAACCTCCTGCGTCGTGGTTACACCGGATCGCTGGGCCTGTCCTGACCAGTTCGGTGCTGCCGATGGACACAACCATGCCCGCTTCTCTTGTATGCCGCAAGGAAGCGGAGGCTGCCCTTACCGGCGGGCAGCAGCCGCCAGCCGGCAGCGGTCAGCCGACGAGCGTGTCGAAGCCGGCGTCGCTCAGCTCGATCTGGACGGCGGAACGTGCGCGCTCGACCCAGGGGCTGTCAGTGCACCCGATCCAGACGCTCGTGCGCGGCTCGCAGTCGGCGACGCACCACTCGGCCGCCCAGCCGGTCAGGGCGTGCGCGAGGGCCTCGCCGTGGTCGGCGAAGACGAGTGGCGACACCGCCGAGGTGCGGGCGCTGCGGACCAGCCACGTCACGGTCACGCGGGGCGGCGCGGGCAGGATGCGGATCTGCTCGTCGAGGGCGACCTCGACGAAGACCTGTCCGTACGCGTTCTCCGGCAGGTCTTCGAGCTGCCGGCGGATCTCCGGCAGGTCCTCGACGCCGCCGGCGATGAGGATGCGTTCACTGGGCTGTCGCCGGGTCCGTGCCATGCTGCAACGGTAAGGCAAGCCTTACCTCATCACAAGGCCTGCTGGCCGGTTCCGGCGATCTCCACAGCCGGCACACCGAGTTCGTGCGCCAGGAACGTCCACATCCACGACAGCGCGACGGTGTGTGTGAGCCCCGGAACGCCCTGGGCGATCTGCGTCGCGACCCCGTCGCTGTAGGCCGCGAGCTTCAGGGCGACGGTGTCCGGTTCGATCGGTCCGGCACCGCCCGGGAACGTGCCGGCGTCGGCCCCGCGGCGGATCACGCGGACCAGACAGGCCTCCCAGACGCGGATCCGTTCGGCGTACTCGGCGGCCACCTCGGGCCGACGGGCGACCGCGGTCCAGTAGTCGGACCAGATCCTCCAGTGCTGCCGGACCTGTTCGGTGTCGTCGAACAGGGGCGCCACCAGCATCCGCAGCGCCTCGACGGGGTCGGACTCGGCGTCGACGGCGATGACGATCGCTCCGTAGAAGCGCTCCGTCTCGAGCACGACGACCTCGTTGAGGATCTCCGCCACGCTGCCGAAGTGGTAGGTCACGGTGCCGACGGAGACCCCGGCCTCGGCGGCGATGTCGCGCAGCCCCGTCGCGCCGACACCGTTCCGGACGATCACGGCACGGGCGGCCGCGACGATCATCGCGCGCCGGACCTCGGGACGCTGCCGGACGCGCGGCGCCGCACCCGCTGCGGCGCCCTGTGCAGCCCTCGCCGCCCCGGTCACGCCGAGGTCCTCGGGACGTCGTCGGTGAAGGTCTGCTCGGTGACCAGGACCTCGGGGACGTCCGCACCGCCGTCACGGGCCCAGGCTCGCACGGTGTTCACGACGTGGAAGGCCTCGGCGTCGGCGGTGACCTCCGAGGACGTCTCGAGTCGTGCCGACCAGTCCGGCTTCTCCAGGCCGATCGCCCAGCGCGACGATGCCACGGCCGAGTTCGGGTCGTCCGACCGGATGCGGTACGTCTCGCGGGCGTCCTCGCTGAAGACGAGCCCGTCCGGGTAGACCCGTCCACCGCCGTACCCGGGGTCGACGTCGAGGGTCCACTCCCCCGTCTCGACGTCGTGCGTGACGGTGCGCTGGGGCAGCTGCTCGGTCGGTGCCACGCGCTCGATCACGAGCGGCGTCGACCGCTCGGGCTCGTCGAAGTGCACGTCGTCGTCGGTGTCGCGCGTCCAGACGGGCAGGCACACCTCGGACGCCGTCGGGTCGATCGTGACGGTGGCCTCGGTGCCGTGCGGCCAGACCCAGGGCCAGTAGGACGACGACACCGCGATCCGCAGGCGGTGCCCGGCGGCGAACCGGTGACCGGTCGCGACGAGCTGCACCGGCAGCGACGCCGGTTCGCCGGGGACCAGCGGGTCGTTCCGGTCCATGCCGTCCCGCTTCGCCGCGTTGAGCACCCCGCGCGTCACGAGGGTCGACGAGCCGTCCGGCGCGACGTCGCACAACCGCACGGTCAGGGTGGCGCGGGGCTGGTCGCTCGTGACCGACAGGGTGACGAGCGCGTTGCCGAGCAGGTCGAACGCCCGGCCGACGGGCAGGTCGAAGCAGACGGAGCGGCCGTCCTCGGCACGCTGGTCCGGTGGCAGGTCGGTCGCGTTGCCGAACGGGAAGAACCGTCCTGCGTCGGCGCCGGTGTGCTGCGGCGACCGGACGACGACCGGCCCGTCCTCGCCGCCGCGCAGCGTCGCGAGCGGCAGCGCGCGCCGGTGCGTCGCCGCCGACGGCCACGCCTCGGCGCCCACCCACCGACCCCGTCGCGAGGCGTAGTACGTCGCCGGGGCTTCGCCCTCGTTGATCCAGGCGCGGAGTGCGGGGTCCGCCTCGACGCCGGTGTCGATCCCGCGGAGCCAGCGGTCCCACCAACGCAGCGTCTCCTGCAGGAACCCGATCGACGGTCCGGGTGCGAGACCGCGGTCCGGGTACTGGTGCGACCACGGCCCGACGATGCCCTTGACCGGGGACTGCACGTTCGACACCAGTCGGAGCACGGCGTCGCGGTACGGGTCCGCCCAGCCGCCGACGGCGAGGACCGCTGCGCCGATGTTGCCGTAGTCCTCGGCGGCGCTGCCGTGCCGCCAGTAGTCGTCGCGTTCCTGGTGCGCGAGCCACACCGGCGTCATCGGGCGGTTCGACTCCAGCCGCTCGCGCCACCGGTCGACCCAGTCCGTGCCGACGACCTCGGGCCGGGGCGGCCGCGAGTTGAACGCGAACATCGTCGCGCCCCACGCCGCCATGTCGATGCCGAGCACCGCTCCGCCGACGTAGTGCACGTCGTTGTCGTACCGGTCGTCGGTCGAACACACCGTGACGATGGCCTTGAGCGCGGCGGGCGCACGCGCTGCCAGTTGCAGGGCGTTGAACCCGCCCCACGAGATGCCGAACATGCCGACGGCGCCGGTGGACCACTCCTGCTCGGCGAGCCAGGCGATCACGGCCTCTCCGTCGCGGAGCTCCTGCTCGCTGTACTCGTCGTCGAAGAACCCGTCCGACGAGCCGCTGCCCCGGATGTCGACCCGGACCGAGGCGTACCCGTGCTGGGCGTACCAGGGGTGCCGTTCCGAGTCGCGGGGCGCGGTCCAGTCGTCGAGCCGGTACGGCAGGTACTCGAGCAGCACCGGCACCGGACCGTCGGGCGACGCCGGCGACCAGATCCGGGTGTGCAGCCGGACGCCGTCGGGCATCGGGATCCACTCGTCGCGGACGGTCACGCCGTCCGGCAGCGAGTCCGGGGCGCCGATGGCGGTGAAGGTCGAAGCGTCGGCGGACACCGAGCGATCGCGGCTCATGCGTCCTCCCAGTTCCGGGTCAGGTGTCCGTCGCCGTGGTCGGTCCAGCCCTCGGTGTGCCGCCAGCGCGGCACCCCGTCGCCGACGTCGGGCAGCTCGGTGCTGCCCGGCTCGAGCGTCGCGGCCAGCAGCGTCGACGTGTACGGGTGGTTCGGGCCGGTGAAGACCCGCTCGGTCGGTCCGATCTCGACGATCCGGCCGCCGGTCATCACGGCGACCCGGTCGGCGACGCCCCGGACGACGGCCAGGTCGTGGCTGATGAACAGGCAACTGAGCCCGCGCGAGCGCTGCAGGTCGGCGAGGAGCGCGAGGATCCCGGCCTGCACCTGCACGTCGAGCGCGGTGGTGATCTCGTCGGCGATGACCAGGCGCGGCTCGGCGGCGAGGGCCCGGGCGATGCCGACGCGCTGCCGCTGCCCACCGGAGAGCTGCGCCGGCAGCCGCTCGGCGAACTCCGGGCCGAGGCCGACCTGGGTGAGCAGCTCGCCGACGCGCTGCCGCGAGGACGTGCCCGTGAACAGCTTGAGCGGTCGCCCGATCGCCGCGCCCACGGTGCGCCGCGGGTTGAGCGACGTGTCGGCGTTCTGGAACACGAGCTGCACCGCACGACGAAGGTCCGGGGACCGTCCGGCGATCGGCTCGCGCAGGTCGCCGCTCACGGTCCCGTCGTCGAACGAGAACGTGCCCGACTCTGTCGGCACCAGGCCGGCGAGGGCGGTCGCGAGCGTCGACTTGCCACTTCCGGACTCCCCCACGACCGCGAGCGTCTCGCGCGGCGCGATCGTGAAGGACACGCCGTCGACGGCGGCCGGCAGGCCGCGTCCGTAGCGGATCACCAGGTCCTCAGCGGTCACCACGGGACGGACGAGCGGTTCTGGGCCCACGCCGCCGGTTCCGGCGCGACGCGCCAGCGGCGGGCCGGCCGTGCCGGTGGGGAGAGGCACGGTTCGGCCGGCCGTGGAGGCGACCGTCGACGAGACGGTCGCCGTCTCGGGCACGTGCCCCGATCCTCCCGGCCGTCGCCCGTCCGGCACCGCGGCCAGCAGGGCACGCGTGTACTCGTGCTGCGGGGCGGCGAAGAGCGCCGCCGTGGCGGCGTGCTCGACGATCTCGCCGTCGCGCATGACGGCGATCTCGTCCGCCATCGCCGACACGACCCCGAGGTCGTGGCTGACGAGCAGGACGGCCATGCCGAGCTGCCGGCCGAGGTCAGCGATCAGGTCGAGGACGGCGGCCTGGGTGACGACGTCGAGCGCCGTCGTGGGCTCGTCGAGCACGAGCACCCGCGGGCGTGCGGCGACGGCCATCGCGATCGCGATGCGCTGCTGCTGCCCACCGGAGAGCTGGTGCGGGTAGCGGCGGACGATCGCGTCGGGGTCTGGCAGCCGGACCAACCGGACCAGCTCGGCGACGCGCTCGGGGTCGTCGGGTTCGCGGTGGGCGCGCAGGGCCTCGCGGATCTGCTCGCCGACGCGCATCGACGGGGTGAGTGCCTGGCCGGCGTTCTGCGCGACGACGGAGGCGACGCCGCCGCGGAGCTCGCGGCGGCCGGACGGTGACAGCGCGAAGACGTCGTCGCCGCCGACGCGGACCGAGCCGCCGACGATGGTCGAGCCCGCCCGGAGGTGCGCGAGCAGGGTCCGGGCGACGGTGGACTTGCCGCTGCCGGACTCCCCGACGAGGCCGAGGGTGCGCCCGGCGGGGATCGCGAAGGAGACGCCGCGCACCACGGGGACCAGGCGCTTGCCGGCCGCGTAGGAGATCGCGAGGTCGTCGACGCGGACGATGGGGTCCGTCGCGGTCGCCGGTGCGGCCGGTGCGGTGTCGGTGTGCGTCATGCGCTCACTCCCTTCGTGGCGCGGTCGACGCCGAGCGACTTGCTCAGGCCGTCGGCGGCGAGGTTGAGCCCGATCACCAGGGTCGCCAGGGCGACGATCGGTGCGAGCGTGCCGAGCGGCACCACGGTCAGCGCGGTGCGGTTCTCCTGCACCATCAGCCCCCAGTCGGGCGTCGGTGGGTTGGCGCCGAAGCCGAGGAAGGACAGCGACGCGACGAGCAGCACGATCCACGAGGCCCGCATGGCGTACTCGACGAGCACCACGTCGAGGACGTTCGGCAGGATCTCGCGGAACACGATCGACAGCGCGCGTTCACCCCGTGCCCGGGCGGCCGTCACGTAGTCCTGCGTGATGACGGTGCGGGCGGCACCGCGGACGACGCGGGTCACGGCAGGCGCGTAGACGACGGTGACGGCGAGGACGATCACCCAGAGCCCGGCGTCGAAGACGGTGACCACGACCAGCAGGGCGAGGATCGACGGCACGCTGAGCAGGGCGTCGACGACGCGCATGACGGCCTCGTCGAACCAGTTGTCGGCGTACGCCGTGATGCAACCGAGCACCGTGCCGACCGCGACCGCGATCGTCGTGGCCAGGAAGGTCACGAGCAGGGCGTACCGGCCGCCGTTGAGCGTCCGCGACAGCACGTCACGGCCGTACTGGTCGGTGCCGAGCCAGTGCGTCCAGGTCGGGCCGGCGAGGACGTCGCCGGCGTTCGTGGCCACCGGGTCGTACCCGGCGATGACCGGTGCGAGCAGGGCGAGCACGACGTGCAAGGCGATGAGGCCGAGGCCGATGCTCAGCGCCGTCGAGCCGCGCAGGGGCGCGAGGGCCCCGGCGAGGACGACGCGTCCGGGGCGGCGGGTGGCGGTGGCGGTCATGCGGCGGCCTTCCTGGTGCTGCGCGTCGTGCGGGTGCGCGTGCGCGGTCGCCGCTGGCGGGTCCGCAGCTTCGGGTCGAGGGCGAGCGCCACGAGGTCGGCGGCGAGGTTGCAGACGACGTAGATGACGGCGCTCAGGAGCGCGATCGCCTCGATCGTCGGCAGGTCGCGGTTGAAGACCGACTCGAGCATGAGCTTGCCCATGCCCGGGTAGTTGAAGACGTTCTCGACGACGACGACACCGCCGAGCAGCCAGGCGACGTTGAGCGCGACGACGTTCAGCGTCGGCAGCAGCGCGCTCGGCACCGCGTGCTTCCAGACCACGCGGCGCATCGTCAGGCCCTTGAGCTCCGCCGTGGTGACGAACTCGGACGCCATCACGTCGATGGTCGAGGAGCGGGCGGTGCGCACGATGTAGGCGGCCATCGCCAGGGTGAGCACGATGATCGGCAGCCAGATCGTCGGCAGGAGTTCGCCGACCGTGGCGTCGCTGCCCCGCAGCACGACGGCGGGGAAGATCGGCAGCCCGATCGCGAAGAGCAGCACGAGCACGGTCGCGACCATGAACTCGGGCACGCTCATCACGACGAGGCTGACGATCGAGATCACCTTGTCGGACGGGCGGCCCCGACGGACCCCGGCGAGGACGCCGAGCGTCAGGGACACCGTGACGCCGACGAGCATGGCGGGCACGGCGATGAGCATGCTGTTCCGGAAGGCGGTGAACAGCGTCGGTGCGACGGCCTCGCCGCTGACGAGCGAGGTGCCGAAGTCGCCGTGCACCGCGCCACCGAGCCACTGCAGGTAGCGGAGCCACACGTTCTGGTCGAGGCCGAGGGTCTCGCGCAGCTGCTTCACGGCGTCCGGGGTGGCGTTCTGGCCGAGGAGCTGCTGTGCGACGTCGCCGGGCAGTGCCTGCACGGCCAGGAACACGAAGAGCGAGGCGAGCACGACCGTGAGCACGGCGATGCCGACCCGGCGGAGGACGGGGACGAGGACGTCCGACGGGGTGTTCTTGGTCGTCATCGGCGAAGTCCGATCCGGAGGTAGTCGAACTCGAAGCCGTACTCCGAGTAGTTCACGACGTCGCGGGACAGCCCCACGAGCCGGTCGCCGAACATCGGGGTCATGTCGGCCCCGTCCTCGACCACGAGCCGCTGGGCGTCCTGGTAGAGCGTCAGCCGCTTGGCGTCGTCCATCTCGGCGCGGGCGTCGTCGAGCAGCCCGTCGAAGGTCTCGTTCGACCAAGCGCTCTCGTTGTAGGACGAGCCCGTGCGGAAGATCTGGTTGAGGAGCTGGTCGATCGGCCGACCGGTGAACCAGTAGCTCACCATGAGCGGCTTCTGCATCCAGATCTGCGTGTAGTACGAGTCCGAGCTCGCGTTGCGGACGGTCAGGCGGATGCCCGCGTCGGCGACGGCGTCGCGGTAGGCGACCGCCATCGGCGTGAAGACCGACTCGTAGCTCGACGTGTAGATCGAGGTCCGGAACCCCTCGTGACCGGCCTGCTTGAGCAGTGCCTTTGCCTTGTCCGGGTCGTACTCGCGGTGGTCGTTGACGAACGCGGCGAGCTGCGGCGGGACGGGGTTGTCCCATCCGGGCGAGCCGGTGCCCTGCAGGGCGGTGTCGACGATCTGCTGCGGGTCGTAGGCGAGCTTCATCGCCTGGCGGACCCGCGGGTCGCTGAACTCGTCGCTCGTGGCGAGCATCGGGATCGTGTACCACTGGGCGTTCTTCGAGCGGGCGACGGTGGCGCGGTCGGAGGCCGACACCACCCGAGCGGTCGCGAAGTCCAGGTTCGTCTGCGAGATCAGGTCGATCTGGCCGGCGAGGAGCGCGTTCACCCGGGCGGTGGTGTCCTGGATCGAGTAGAAGTCGATGCCGTCCAGCGCGGGACGCCCGGCGAAGTGGTCCTCGAACGCCTCGACACTGCCGGCACCGGCGGGGGTGAACGCGGAGAGCCGGAACGGACCCGTCCCGATCCCGGTGCGGCCGATGTCGGCGATCGCGGCCGCCGGCACGATGTAGCACTGGTACGCGGTGAGCAGCGACGGGAACTCGGCGTTCGGCTTGGTCAGCGAGAACCGCAGCGTGAACGGGTCGGTCGCACGCATCGAGTCGGCGTCCATCACCTCGCCGAGGACCCCGGCCTGCGGGCTGCCGGTCTTCTCGTCGAGGATGTGCCGGATGCTCGCGATGGCGTCGTCCGCGGTGAAGCGGCTGCCGTCGTGGAAGGTGACGCCGCGGCGGAGCGAGAACGTCCACTCGGTGCCGTCGGCGTTCGCGGACCACTCCTGGGCGAGGTCGGGCACGGTGGTGCCCTGTTCGTCGAGCTTGACGAGCCGGTTGTAGAGCGCGCCGAGGTACTCGTACGCCGACAGGGAGCTGGCGGAGTCGAGGGTCTCGGCGGCCGAGGCGGCCGGACGCGCGATGCGCAGGCGACCGCCGCGTCGGGCGACGCCGGTGGCCGCCGCTTCGGGGATGGTGGGCGTGCCGGCGTTCGCGCCGGAGCTGCACCCCGTCAGGGTGAGCAGGCTGAGGCCGGCCAGACCGGCGGCGCCGGTGAGGAGCGCTCGGCGGCTCGGGCCGCGGGCGTTCCGGGGTTCGGGGACGATGGGCTGCATTCGGGGGGGCCCCTCCTGTAATCGTTCCGGTGAACGATAGAGGGAACCCGGCGATCCCCCAACTCCTGCTCCTCGTCCTCCGGAGTGTTTACGAACTCGTTACACGGCCGCCGTCGGCACGGAGCATGATCGGACCATCCCGTCCGAGGAGGATCATGGCGACGTTCACCAGGGGGTTCGGTGGCCGTCGGGCCGACCGCGACGACACCCGCATCCCGCCCGGCCAGACCCTGGTGCGCGACTGGCCGGTCCTGTCGGCCGGTGCCACGCCCGACGTCGATCCGGCGTCGTGGGTCTTCTCGATCCGCACCGAGAACGGTCTGCACACCTGGACGTGGGACGAGGTGCACGCGCTCGGCGTCGAGGACGTCACCGTCGACATCCACTGCGTCACCCACTGGACCAAGCTCGACATGCCGTGGCGCGGCGTCCCTCTCGACCGCCTGTTCGAGGACGTCGAGACGTCGCTCGACTACTGCATGGTGCACAGCACCGGCGGCTACACGACGAACGTGCCGCTCGACGAGCTGTTGGACGGCAAGGCGTGGATCGCGTTCGAGGCCGACGGTGAACCGCTCGAGCCTGAACACGGCGGTCCGGCGCGCCTGCTGGTGCCGCACCTGTACTTCTGGAAGAGCGCGAAGTGGGTGAGCGGGATCGTCATGCAGGCGGACGACGAGCCGGGCTTCTGGGAGAACGCGGGCTACAACCTGCACGGCGACCCGTGGAAGGAAGAGCGGTACTGGTGACGGTTCCTGACACCGACGTGCCCGCCGACGTGTCCACCGCCCCGTCCACCGACCTGGAGGCCCGGATCGCGCCCGCCGGTCGGCCCGCGCCCCGCAGGCGGCCGGCCTGGCACCCCGCGACGGTCGCCTCGGTGGAGCGCGAGACCCCGAACGCCCGTCGGGTCGTCCTGGACGTCCCGACGTGGCCGGGGAACGACCCGGGCCAGCACCTGGACCTGCGGCTCACGGCCGAGGACGGCTACCAGGCATCCCGCTCGTACTCGATCGCCTCGGCGGGTGACCGGCCCGACGTCGTGCTCGCCGTCGACCGCGTCGAGGGTGGCGAGGTGTCCCCGTTCCTGGTCGACGCGGTCGAGGTCGGCGACGCGCTCGAGGTGCACGGGCCGCTCGGCGGATGGTTCGTGTGGCGCCCCGGCGCGTCCGCCCGTCCGGTGCAGCTGATCGCCGGCGGCTCGGGGATCGTGCCGCTCGTCGCCATGGTCACCGCGCACGCCGAGGCCGGGGACCCCGCACCGTTCCGGTTGCTCGTCGCCGTCCGGACCCCCGACGACGTCTTCTTCCGCGCCGAACTCGACCGGGCCGTCGCTTCCGACGCTCCGCTCGAGGTGACCACCGTGTACAGCCGGACCGCTCCACCCGGGTCCGCCGTGCCCGCGGGACGGCTGACCCGCGATGCGCTCGCCGCCGCGGTCTTCCCACCCGACGCCGGGGCGCTCGTCTACGTGTGCGGCTCGACGCCCTTCGTCGAGCAGGTGCTCCGCTGGCTCGCCGACCTCGGACACGACACCACCGACGTCCGTGCCGAACGGTTCGGGGGCAGCTGATGACGGTCGTCGACGGCAACGCCCTCGCAGGGGTCCTGTCCGAGGTGCTCGGTCCGGAGCCGACCGTGACGGTGCTCTGCTGCGCGGGGTGCGGGTCCCGCGGATCGGTCGCGCGCACCGCCGTGTACTGCTCGGCGATGGGCTCCGTCGCCCGGTGCCGGACGTGTGACACCGTACTCGTCACGGTGGTCGAGGCCGGATCCGCGCGCTGGATCAGCCTCCCCGGCACCCGTGCCACGCTGATCCCATTACCCGAGGCTCGCGGCTAGCGCAATCGCCGACCGCATGTCGTGCGGAGTTCTTGCGGTTTTCCGCATGCCCCGAACTGGGGTCCAATCCGACCGAGACGATGCTCCGGATGACTCTTCGGGACATCGCTGGGCCACCCACCCGGCGTCTCCACTCGGGGCAGTGCGGCCTCTGCGTCCGGTGGGCGCGGGTACCCGAAGCCTGCGCCCCCGGATGCGCCCGCTCACGGCGCCCGGGAACGACAGAACCCCCGGTGCTGCTCTGTGAGCAACCCCGGGGGTCCTGTTCCGTCCGAGCGGATGACGAGATTCGAACTCGCGACCCTCACCTTGGCAAGGTGATGCGCTACCACTGCGCCACATCCGCATTCGCACGCCGTGTGGGCCGTGCGGAGTCGACTCTACCCGATCCCGGGCCCACGGACGTGTTCTGCAGCAGATCCGGGCGTGTCCGGTGTGCCGAGGCAGCCGTCAGGCGCGGTCGTCAGACGCGGTCATCAGGCACGGTCATCAGGCACGGGGGAGTTCGATCGGAGCATGAGCTACGTGCACGACAACCCGGGCGGGACCGAGGCCCACGGCGTCGACCTGATCGACGGTGACACCCCCGCCATCCGCATCCTGGTGCACGGCGACCTGCCGACCACGATCGAGCACGAGGGGCGGACCTGGCTCGCCACCGGCGACGCGCACGACGACGGTGACGACCAGGCGCCCCCGATCGCGATCTACCGCCCGGTCTGAGCCGAGCGGATCGCTCGTGCCGCCTGCAGGACGGCCTCCACGCTCGCGGTCAGCACCGAGCGGTGACGTCCGGCCGCCCAGTGCACCCCGGCCCCGTCGCGGTACTCGAGCAGGGTCAGTGCCGCGCTGGCGCTGCCCGTCGTCCGAGACGTCTGGTGCAGCGAGACGATGTCGACTGCGGTACCCCACTCGGCGAGCAGTTCGACGACCGCCTCGACCGGACCGACGTCGACGGAGGCTCCGCGGTGCTCGACCCCGTCGATCCGCAGGGTGAGTTCGGTGTGCGCGCCGTCGCCGTGTGTCGTCTCGATCGCCACCAGCTCGATGTCCGCCGGCGCTCCGGCCGGCGCTCCGGCTGCCCGCTCGTAGCTCCGCTCGAACAGCGCGAGGAGTTCGGGTCCGTCGACCTCGGCCCCCGAACCGTCGACGTGCTGCTGGACACGACGAGCGAAGTCGATCTGCAGCCGTCGCGGGAGCTCGATGCCGGACGCCGTCTCGAGCAGGTGTGCCACACCGCCCTTGCCGGACTGCGAGTTCACCCGGATGACCGCGTCGTAGTCCCTGCCGAGGTCGGCCGGGTCGATCGGCAGGTACGGGACGCGCCACGCGGTCTCCGACTCCGGACGCCCCTCGGCGGCCGCGCGTGCTCGGTGCTCGGCGAAGCCCTTGCGGATGGCGTCCTGGTGGGTGCCGCTGAACGCAGTGTGCACCAGGTCGCCGACGTAGGGGTGCCGCGGGTGCAGCTCGATGCGGGTGGCGTGCTCGACCGTCCGCCGGACGTCGTCGATGTCGGAGAAGTCGATCATCGGGTCGATGCCCTGCGCGTGCAGGTTGAGGGCGAGCGTGGCGATGTCGACGTTGCCGGTCCGTTCGCCGTTGCCGAAGATGCAGCCCTCGACGCGTTGCGCCCCCGCGAGCACCGCGAGTTCGGCGCACGCGATGCCGGTCCCCCGGTCGTTGTGGGGGTGCACCGACAGGATCACGCCGTCGCGCCGGGCCAGGTTGCGGTGCATCCACTCGATCTGGTCGGCGTAGACGTTCGGCGTCGCGATCTCGACGGTCGCCGGCAGGTTGATGATGACCGGGCGCTCCGGTGTGGCGTCCCAGAGCTCGGTCATCGCGTCGCAGACCTCGAGGACGAACTCCGGCTCGGTCAGGTTGAAGACCTCTGGTGAGAACTCGAACCGAACGTTCGGCAGGTGTCCCGCGAGATCGAGGACGTCGCGGCCCCCGGCGAGGATCATCTCGCGCAGCTCGTCCCGGTCCTTCCCGAGCACGACGTCGCGCCACGTCGGGGCGGTCGCGGTGTACATGTGGATGACGACGTCGTTGGTGATCCCGCGGATCGACTCCACCGTCCGTTCGATCAGGTCACGCCGGGCGGGGGTGAACACGACGATCGTGACGTCGTCCGGCGCCAGGTCCGTGTCGGCGAGCAGCCGGACGAACGCGTGGTCCGTCTCCGACGCCGACGGGTAGCCGACCTCGATCTCCTTGTAGCCCATCCGCACCATGAGCTCGAAGAACCGCCGTTTGCGTTCGGGGTCCATCGGCTCCGCGAGCGCCTGGTTGCCGTCGCGCAGGTCGACGGGGACCCACAGCGGCGCCGCGGTGAGCGACCGCGTCGGCCAGGTGCGGTCGGTGAGCGGGACGGCGACGCGGTCGGAGACGTCCTGGTACCGGTACGACGGCATCGGGGACGGACGCTGTCGGTTCCACGACGGGGTCGCGACGTCGGTGGTGGTGCTGGTGGTCATGAGGCTCCTCTGCAGCTGTCGCGACGACCGTAGCACCACTCCTCAGACAAGTAGAGGTGTCGAGCGCGATGCGGCAGGATGAGCACATGACACCGGTCCGCCGCGAACCCCTCGCCGAACAGGCTGCCGAGGCCCTGCTCGCCCGCATCCGCGACGGTGAGTGGGTGCTCGGCGACAAGCTCCCCGGCGAGACGACGCTGGCACCGCAGCTCGGCGTCGGTCGCTCGACGGTGCGCGAGGCGATCCGGCACCTCGCCGGTCGGGGCGTGCTGGCCTCGCGGCAGGGCGCCGGGGTCTTCGTCACCGCGCTCGACGTGCAGGACGGCCTCGACGACGTGGTCCGCCGCGCCGACATCGCCGCCGTGGTCGAGGCCCGCATCGCCATCGAGGTCGAGGCGTCGTCCCTCGCCGCGGATCGCCGGACCCCGGCCGAACTCCGCACGATGCGGCGCGCGGTCGAGCACCGGCAGGAACGACGCGCCTCGATCGAGCAGCACGTCGACGCGGACACGGCGCTGCACCGCGCGATCGTCGTCGCCGCCCACAACCCGCTGCTCACCGAGCTCTTCGACGGGTTCACCCCACGCAGCCGCCAGGCGATGATCGAACTGCTGCGCATCGACGGGGTGTACGGCAGCGAGGCCGACCGCGACGTGCACGACGACATCGTCGACGCGATCGACGCCGGGGACGCGGCCGCGGCCGCGGCCCTGACCCGGGCGCACCTGCGCAGCCTGACGGCTCGGCTCGGCTGAGCGCAGGCCTGCTCCGGCCCGGTCTGGACCGTGCTCGGCGGCGGGCCGGGTGCCCGTCCGGGTCAGTGGCCCCGGACGTCGCCCGTCAGGATCGCGTGCTCGGCGCCGGCCGACAGCTCGTCGTGCAGCGCGTCCGCGAAGAACTCCCCCGCACCGAGGCTGATCAGGTGGGTGAGTGCACTGCTCACGTCCGCCAGGGCGGGGTTCCACTCGTCGTGGAGGGACGCGCGGACGTGCCCGGACTCGTGCACGACGACGACCCCGATGTGGTCGTGGGCATCGCCGACCTCGAGCACGGCGTCGTACACGACGGGTTCGGTGTCCTCGCCGAGGGGCTCGAGGTGCACCTCGCCGATCCCGGGCCACTCGGTGCGGAACACGGGCAGGTCCGGCGCGTGCAAGTGCGGGGCGCGCTCGTCGGTGACGGACTCGATCTCCCCCGACGTCAGGTACTCGTCGACGACCTCGTGGATCCGGTCGTGCAGTCCGGGCTCGTACTGCCACCAGCGCTGGTGCACGGCCCGGAGCCAGTCCTGCGTCGCGGCGTCGGCCGAGGCCGAGGTCCCGACCAGCTGCGGTGCCGTGCCGGGCGATCCGACGACCTCGAGCTGCTCGTCGTGCGTCTCGACGGTGATGGACCCGGTGGCCTCGTCGGGGTGCACGCCGTGGACGTCGTCGGGGGCCGCGGCCCAGATGCTCGCCGGGAGCTTCGGCGGCAGGGCGAACGCGACTGCGATCGCCGGACGTGCCAATGCTTCGTCGAGCGCGTCGCCGAGGTGCACCTCGTCCGAGCGGGACCCCATGACGATGCCTCCGGTCGGGGGCACGGCGGCCAACCGCTCGAGGTCCTCGTGGTCCGCGTTCATCGACGCGAACACGGGGGTGTCCGCCCACTGGACGAACTCGCCGGCGGCACGGTCCTGGTCCTCGAACGGCACGTTCCAGACCGAGGGGTCCGCGAGCACCCACGACGCCGAACGACCGGCGGGGCCACGACGCACGGCGTCGACCACGGCGGGGACGAGCCCGGGCAGCCCGCGGTACGCCGGACGCACGGTGAGGCGGTCGAGCGCCAGCAGGTCCGGCTTGCCGAGCATCTCGGCGGCGTGCGTCTGCAGCGACAGGAAGGTCTCGCCGGTCGCGTCCGGCACGACGATCGCGGCGGCGAAGTCACCGTCGACGTCGGACACCTGGTAGCCGAGCACCAGTGCCTCGACCGACTCGGGCGATCGGCTCGTGTACGCGGCGACCTCGGCGACCGACACCGCTTCGGCCTCGTCGTCGGTGATGGGCACCCGGACGTCGATCACCCACCGGTCGACGTCCTGGCCGGGGTAGGCGTCGCCGTCCTCGTCCGAGATCGTGATGTGCACGAGCCGCAGGGAACCGTCCCACGCGTCGTGGACGTGCTGGGCGATGGCGGCTTCAGGGTCGTCGGTCACGGACGCCACCGTATCGGTGGCGGACCGGGCACGTGGTCAACCGTGCTGCGCGACCATCGCGTCGACGCTCCGCATCGCGGTCGCCAGGATGGTGAGCACCGGGTTGACCCCGCCGTTCGTGACGTGCACCGAGCCGTCGGTCACGCGCAGGTTGTCGTGTCCCCACACCCGTCCGAACGGGTCGACGACCGACGTCGCCGGATCCGTCCCCATCCGGAGCGTGCCGGCCTGGTGCTGGCCACCGCTCGTGCCCCGGACCGGACCGTGCAGCTCCGCCACGCGCGTGGCGCCGGCCGCGCGCAACCAGTCGCCGCTCCGGGCGCTGGTGTGGTCGCGAGCACGGACGTCCTCCGGGTGGACCCCACCGCTGAACGACGCCACCGGGATGCCGTACCGGTCCGTCACCGCCGGATCGACCCGGACGCGTGCGTCGGCCGTGGTGACCTCCTGGATCGGACCCATGATCCGCATGCTGCGCCGCGCCAGGTCCCGCATCGCGTGCTTGCCGTCGAGCCCGGATCGCGGCGCGAGCCCCGTGCCGACGAGGTACTGGTGCGTGTTCGACGGCGTCGCGATGAACTCGTTCGCCAGGATCCCGCCACCGATCTGCCCGGGCACGCCGTGCCGGTAGTCGGTGGTGGCGATCGACGGCCCCGGCCCGAGACCGTCGTCCACCACGTCGTCGAAGACCCCCATCGCACCGCCGTAGACGTGGCCCTGCAGGTGCCGGCCGACCTGGTCCGCACCGTTGCCGATGCCGTCGGGCTCCTGGTCGCTCCGGCTGTTCAGCAGGAGCCGTGCCGACTCCACCGCCCCGGCCGCCACGACGACCTCGGCGGCGTCGACCTCGGCCCGCCAGTCGCGGCCGTCCGCGGTGCCGACGATCGTGACGCCGACGACACGGCCGGCATGGTCCGTGCGCAGTCGGGCGACCCGCGACTCGAGCACGATCGACGCGTTCCCGGTGGCGAACGCGCGGGTCAGCATGGTGTTCTGGCTGCCGTTCTTGGCGTCGACCGGGCACGCGAAGCCGACGCACATGCCGCACTGCTCACACGCGCGGCGGCCCAGGTACGGCGTCGAGTTGATCAGGAGCGGGACGTGCACCGTCGAGATGCCCAGGGCGTCCGCGGCGCCGGCGAGCCGGTCCCGCGCTGCCCCCGACGGCAGCGGTGGCATCGGTCGCGCGCGCGAGCGTTCCCCGGACCACGGACCGTCGACGTCACCGCCGCTGACCCCGATCTCCCACTCGGCGCGCTCGTACCAGGGCTCGAGTTCGTCGTACCCGAACGGCCAGTCAGCCAGGGCGCTGCCGTCCGGCACGCCGTACGTCGACGCCATCGCGAAGTCCCGCGGCCCGAACCGCCAGGCCTGTGCGCCGTAGACCCGCGTGCCGCCGCCGGCCGTGACGGCGTTGTTGTGCCACCCCGGTGACGAGGGCCGGAGCACCAGGAGCTCGCGACCGTCCGCCACCGTCCGCGGGTGGCCGACGTCGGACGGCCCCGACCGCGGTGCGACGCCCCAGCTCGACCGCGGGTTCCGGATGTGGTCACGGCTGAGTTCCGCGGTGCCGGGCCACCCACCGGCCTCGACCACGAGCACGCGCCGACCGGACTCGGCGAGCCCGCACGCCGCGACACCCCCGCCGGCGCCCGACCCGACGACGACCGCGTCGTACCGGTCGGCCAGCTGCGACGGGTGCACGACCGAGGGCGCTGCGGTCGGCACCGGTACCGGCACGCTCCAGCCGTCCGGCGGACCGGGCTGCCACCCCACCATGTCCCAGGACCGCTCCCCCGCGTTCCCGCCGTTCCCCGCGTCGGCGTAGTAGCCCGCGGCCACGAGCTCGGCGAACCAGGTCCAGTCGGGATCGTCGCCGTCGCGGGGCTCGTCGACGCCCTCGTGGTCGTCCGCGTGCTCGACGACGGCACGGAGACGGTCCAGCCAGTCGGGCCGGTCGACCAGCACCCCGGCCAGGAACGCGAGCGCGCCGGCCTCGGACGCCGACGGGTACTCGTCCGCCGGCACCACCCGGTCGACCAGGGAACGGAGCCGTTCGTCGTGCGTGCGGAGGAACTCCTGCGCCGCGGTGGCCGCGTGGTCCGTCATCGGTCCTGCCTCTCGAGCAGCGCCGGTGCCGCCCACGAGCACCGTAACGGACACGGCAGGGTCCGGGGCCGGGCTCAGCCGCCGATGCCCTCGAGGTCGAGCAGGTCGTCGTCGCTCAGCACGACGGCGGCACCCTCGATGTTCTCGCGCAGGTGCGCCCGCGACGACGTGCCCGGGATCAGCAGGACGTTCGGGGACCGGCGCAGCAGCCATGCCAGGGCGACGGACATCGGCGTCGACCCGAGCCGTGTCGCCACGGTCGAGAGCACTTCGGACTGCAGCGGTGCGAAGCCGCCGAGCGGGAAGAACGGCACGTAGGCGATGCCCTCGGCCGCGAGCCGGTCGATGAGCGGGTCGTCCTGCCGATTGGCCAGGTTGTACATGTTCTGCACCGAGACGATCGGTGCGATCCCCTGCGCTTCCGCCACCTGTTCCGTCGTGGCGTTGCTCACGCCGAGGTGCCGGATGACCCCCTGTCGCTGCAGGTCGACCAGCGTCTCGAACGCCGGGGCGATCGGCCCCGCGACCGGACCGTTCGCGTCGCCCAGCCGCAGGTTGACGAGGTCCAGCACGTCGACGCCGAGCGTCTCGAGGTTGTCGTCGACCTGCCCACGCAGTTGGTCGGGTTCCCGAGCTGTCGGCCAACCGCCTCGGGCGTCCCGCCGCGCACCGACCTTCGTCGCGATGACGAGGTCGTCGGCGTACGGGTGCAGCGCCTCGTGCACCAGCTCGTTGACGATGCGAGGGCCGTACGTCTCGGCGGTGTCGATGTGCGTGATGCCGCCCGCGACGGCGTCCCGGAGCACGGCGACGGCCTCGTCGTGGTCCTTCGGCGGCCCGACGACCCGGGGACCGGTGAGCTGCATCGCGCCGTAGCCGAAGCGTGCGACCGGCCGGTCGCCGAGGGTCCAGGTGCCGCCGGGCAGGTGAGGGGTGGTGGTGCTCATCGGATCTCCTTCGAGGGCGTGCCGACGCCGAGGGCGCAGCGCAGCGCACTCCTGACAGCCTGCTCGCGCCGGCGGCGGCTCGCACGACACCGACGCGCGTTCCGGCCCACTTGCAGCGGACGGCCCGCTTGCAGCAGACGCCCCACTGGACGTACGCTCCTGCCAGAGGGCAAAACGCCTCGTCGCTCCGGCGGCCAGGCACCCACACGCGGTCTCGGACGAGTCGCCACTTCTTCATCGAAGGAGTGCACGTGTCCACCCGTTCCCCCGCCCGGCTCCGCGACGCCGGGATCGCCCTCGCCGGCCTGTCCGCCGTCTTCCTGTTCGAGATGCTCGACAACTCGGTGCTGAACGTCGCCCTGCCCACCATCGGCCGTGAGCTCCACGCGTCGACGACCGGACTGCAGTGGGTCACCGGCGCCTACTCGGTCGTCTTCGGCGCCCTCATGCTCCTGTTCGGTGCGGTCGCCGACCGGTTCGGCCGACGCCGGGTGATGCTCGTCGGCCTGGTGCTGCTCGCGCTCTCCGCGCTGGCGACCACGCTCGTCACCACGACCGGCGAACTCATCGCGGTCCGCGCGCTCATGGGGCTCGCAGCGGCGATGACGACGCCCGGGTCGATGGTCCTGGCCTTCCGGCTCTTCGACACCGACGCCCTGCGGGTCCGGGCGCTGACGGTCATCTCCACCGCGGGCCTGGTCGGGCTCGCGGTCGGTCCGACGGCGGGTGGCTTCGCCCTCGCGGTGGCGCCGTGGCAGGCCCTGCTCCTGGTGAACGTGCCGATCGCGGCGCTCGCGTTCATCGGCATCCGAGCCGGCGTGCCCGCTGACCGACCGCAGGACCTGCACCCCGACCGGATCGACGTGACCGGCGCGCTGTTCGGGACCACGGCCCTGGTCGGTGCACTCGGGACGCCCACCCTCTTCGCGGAGGCAGGCAGCGCCTCCTGGCCGGGGTGGACCGGGGTCGTCGTGACGGTCGCTGCGGTGGCGGCCTTCGTGCGGCGGGAGCGCACCGCGGCGCAGCCCCTGCTCGACCTGCGCCTGCTCGCCCGTCCGCTCGTCGCGAGCGGTCTGGCGTACAAGGCGGCCTCCGGACTGGCCGTCTCCGGCCTGTCGTACCTGGTGACGCTGCAGCTGCAGTTCGCCTGGGGGTGGTCGCCGGCGCTGGCCGCGATCGGCACGCTGCCGCAGGTGGTGGTGCTCCTGGCGTCCGGACGCTTCGTCGGCCCGTTCGTGCAGCGGGTGGGCCTCGGCCGCGCGGCATGGCTGAGCGCCGGCGCCGTCGTCGCAGGACTCGCGCTCTTCACGGTCGGCGGCCGTGCCGGGTACGGCTGGGTCGCCGCGGCCCTCGTCCTCGTCGCCGCCGGGATGCGGGTCGTCGGGGTCGTCGCGGGCAACAACGTGCTCCAGGGCCTGCCGTCGAACCGGACGTCGGTCGGTGCGGCGCTCGTCGACACCTCGAGCGAGTTCGCGACCGCGGTGGGCATCGCGGCGACCGGCACGGTCCTGGCGCTGCTCGTGCCGGGCAGCATCGCGTCGACGTCGTGGAGCGTCGATCGGCTGGCCGCGTTCGAGGACGGGATCACCGTCGCGGGCGTCGTCCTGACGGTCGTCGCCGCCGTGCTCGTCGCCGTCGGCATGGCCCGCGCGACGACCCGCGCGGGCACGCCGGTGGCCGAACCGGCTCAGACGGCGCTGTAGCCGCCGTCCGCCACGAGCACGGATCCGGTGATGAACGACGCCGCGTCGCTCGCCAGGAACACGACGCTCGGCGCGATCTCCTCGGGCAGGGCGAAGCGCTGCTGCGGTGCGTCCTCGATCCAGTACCGCCGGAACTCCGGGGAGTCCACCGGGGCCATCTCGGTCTTCACGTACCCGGGGGCGACGGCGTTCACGCGGATCCCGTACTTCGCCCACTCGACCGCGAGCGACTTCGTCAGGTGGTGCACGGCCGCCTTCGACGCGTTGTACGCCGGCTGCCACTGCGGCCGGTTCACGATGAGGCCCGACATGCTGCCGATGTTCACGATCGACCCCGCACCGGCGTCACGCATGTGCGCGCCGACCGCCGTCGACGTCTTCCACAGTGCGCGGACGTTGAGGTCGAACACGTCGTCCCACTCGCTGTCGGGGACGTCGAAGGCGTCCCGGTGGTGGCACGTGCCGGCGTTGTTGACGAGCACGTCGAGGCGGCCGAGGGCCGCCATCGCCTCCTCGGTCATGCGCGCCACCTGCTCGCCGTCGGTGATGTCCGCCGTGATGGTGACGAAGTCGTGGCCGGCATCCGCGGCCTCGGCGGCGACCCGGGCGTTGCGCTCCGCGGAGCGCCCGACGATCGCGACGCGGGCGCCGGCCTCGGCGAGGCCGAAGGCGAAGGCCCGGCCGAGTCCCTGGTTGCCGCCGGTGACGAGGGCGGTCCGGCCGGTGAGGTCGAAGGGTGAGGTCATGGAGCGGGCGCCTTCCTGAGCGGGGTCGGCGCGGTGCACCGCGTCGACGAGGTACCGCCCTGCGTACACGGCCCGGCCGGGAGGCGCGGCGTGCGTCCGTCGCGCACCGCGCCTCCCGCTGCGGTCACGACCACCGCGTCTGGTCGCTCAGTGCGTGTCGGTCGCGTTCCGCCGGTCGAGCTCGACGAGCATCGCGGCGGTGTTCCGCAGCACCTTCGGTGTCTGCACGAGGGTGACGACCAGGAACACGAGGAACATCGCCGCCGCGAACCAGAAGACCGGCCGCCCGGTGACGGCGAGGGACACCTCGAGGACCATCGCCAGCACGAACACGACGGGTCCGAACCACCGCTGTCGGCGGTACTGCTGCTGGTAGTGCTCGAGCGCCTGGCGCCACTGCGCCGGGTCGGCATCAGCGGGCAGTTCGCCGCGCCTCACCGCTCGACCGAGTGCACGATCACGCGCTGCCGGGCCGACGCTCCGGCGCTGCCGACCGATCCAGAGCCCGAAGATCACGCCGAACGCGGCGCCGGTCACGGCACTCGCTGTGCCTCGGATCCAGACGGGCACGTCGGCGGGCATGGTGACGAACGTCGACAGGTACCAGAACCCGCCGAACGCGACCGCGAGGACGATCATCACGGCCCACAGCGGCCACCCACGCATCGAATCCATATCGCCATCGTGCCAGCCGAGCGCGGCGGTCGCCCGGAACGAGGAAAGCCCCCGGCCGGACCTGGTGGTCCTGCCGGGGGCTTTCCCGTGGTGGGCGATACTGGGATCGAACCAGTGACCTCTTCCGTGTCAGGGAAGCGCGCTACCGCTGCGCCAATCGCCCAGATTCCCTGTCTGAACCGGAGTTCGCACAGGATCTGGAGGGTGTTGCTGGAGGTGGGGACGGGATTCGAACCCGCGTGGACGGCTTTGCAGGCCGCTGCCTAGCCTCTCGGCCACCCCACCATCGAGGTTCACGTCTCCGTGAGTACCCGAACGGTGGGATACCCTCTGGTGAGTCGCAGGGCTTCGAAAAGCCCCACACTCGAGCGGATGACGAGATTCGAACTCGCGACCCTCACCTTGGCAAGGTGATGCGCTACCACTGCGCCACATCCGCACTTGTCTTTCCGCTGTCGCGGCGACGACGTAAACTCTATACGAACCCAGGGGCATCCGCCAAAATCCTTCCCGTTCACCGGGCGTGTCCCCCGAGTTCATGCGGATCCGGCCGGTTCAGTACCCCTCGCAGAACGCGCGCCACACCCGGGGCGCGCGCCGTGTTCGATGCACCGCCGGACTTCGGCTACTATCGACTCGCACGAACAGTGCAGGGGGCGATTGGCGCAGTTGGTAGCGCGCTTCGTTCACACCGAAGAGGTCATCAGTTCGAGTCTGGTATCGCCCACCCTTGAGACAAGAGCCCGACGCAGCAGCGTCGGGCTCTTGTCATCTCACCCGGCCGCAGTACGCGGGCCACACCACCAGCACGATCGGACGAAGGGGCGCATGACCGACGTCGACCTCGAGTTCGCCCGGGTCCGAGCGGTCCTCGACCGTCCGACCCTGCGCCTCATGTCCCGCCCGACGAGCGCGACGGTCCTCGCCGTGTTCCGCACGGTGTTCGACCGCGACGTCCAGTACGTCCCCGCCGACCGCATGCACCTGCAGGTCGAGGAGCACGTCGCCCGCCTGCAGGCCTCGGGTGCACGCGTACCCGCGAGCGAACAGCACGAGCAGAGCGAGCAGGACCCCCGACCGAACGGCCGCGCCCTCTGCCGTGAGTGGGTGGCGGCACAGTGGCTGGTCCGCTCCAACTCCCCCGACGGCGACGAGCAGTACTCCCTGACGAGTCACGCGCTCGAGGCCCTGAGCCTCGTCGACGCCCTGTCGGCCGACCGCGCACTGATCAGCGAGAGCCGCCTGGCGATGATCGTCGACGCCGTGCACCGCTGGGCCGCCCGCGCAGAGCCGGACCCCGACGTGCAGATCCGCCGCATCGACGCCCAGATCGCCGAACTGCGGGCCGAGCGTGAGCGCCTCGAGCACGGCGACGACGTCGTCACCGTCGAGGACGACCGGATGCGCGACGGGTACACGAACATCTCCGACCTGATCCGGCAGCTGCCGAGCGACTTCAAGCGCGTCGAAGAGGCCGTCGCGACGATGCACCGCTCGATCGTCGAGGACTTCCGACAAGAGGTCCGCCCGATCGGCGAGATCCTCGACGACTACCTCGCACGCACCGACAACCTGATGCAGGCGACCCCCGAGGGACGCGCGTTCGAGGGCGCCTTCGAGCTCCTGCGCGACGACGCCCTGCTGCTCCGCCTGCGCGACGACATCGCGACGATCCTGTCCCACTCCTTCGCCGACGGCCTCGGAGCCGGTGAGCGTCGCGCGTTCCGCAACACCGTGACGATCCTGCGCCAGGGCATCGAGGACGTCCTCGCCCAGCGGCGTCAGCTCACCGCGACACTGCGCGACCAGATCGTCGCCCACGACGTGGTCCGCGACCGTGAGCTCGACGCAGTGATCCGCTCGATCAACCGCGGCCTGGCGACACTCATGGACCAGAGCGGTGCGCGCGACCGCATCCCGCTCCCGCTGCTGCCGGCGTCGGCCGAGGTCGGCACCCTGCGCGAGCGCTTCTACGACCCGGACGCCGAGTCGGTGCCGCCACCCATCGAGGACCCCGACGACGACGTCTTCGAGGACCTCGACGTCGAGATGCTCCGCAAGCACGGCGGCCCGCTCCTGACCGAGCTGCGTGCCGCGCTCCGGTTCGCCGAGGCCGACTCGAGCGTCGACGCCTTCCACGGGCTGCCGCCCGAACAGCGTCGACCGGTCGAGCTGTTCGGCCTCGCCCACCTGCTCACCGGACGCGACGACTTCGAGTCCGCCGCGCACGTCGCGGAGCACCGGACAGTGCGTCCGGACGGCAGCCCGGTCACCTTCCACATGCCCACCGCTGCGCTCGCTGCCGAGCACGCGCCGGTCGGCGATCCCCACGACGACAACGCACAGGAGGCACGGTGAGCGACACGACGCCGGCACCGGTCGACGAGACCGTCCCGTACGACGACCCCGCAACGGTCGTGCCGGACGACGAACGCGACGAGTCCAGCTTCGCCCTCTTCGAGGGCGACGAGGGCCGGCTCGACGAGCACCAGCGACGGGCCCTGGTGGCGCTGCTCCGGCACTCGTACGTCAGCTCCCGCACGCACCCCGACGAGTGGCGTGCCGTCCTCGACGCCGAGTACCAGCTGCGGTCGCGTCTGAACGACCTGTTCCTCGAGCTGCACGTCGACCGTGACCGCGAGGTCGCGTGGAAGCGCCAGGCCCGGTCGGAGAGCCAGCGCCGCACGTTCCCCACGTTGCTGCGCGACCTGCCGTACACCCGCGAGGAGACGATCGTCCTCGTCTACCTGCGGATGCGCCTGCGCGCCGACGCCCGACCGGCTCCGGACCAGGTGGTCGTCGACCGCTCGGAGATCCTCGGGCACGTCGCCGGCTTCCGACCGGCGACCGCGACCGACCGCACGCGCGACGAGGGCCGGGTGGCGAAGGCCGTCGAGCGCCTCGTCACGGCGCGCATCCTCATCCGCACCTCGGACCCGGACCGCTTCCGGGTGGCGAGCGTCGTCGAGGTGCTGCTCCCCCTGGAGCGCCTGCTGGAACTGGACACGTGGCTGCGGACCACCACCGCGCACGAAGACCCGACCGACCAGGGCGGCGAGCCGACCGACGGAGCCGCCACGGGCCTCCCGGCTGACGGATCCGACACCGACGACGACGGCGAGACGGAAGCATGACCGACACCTTCCAGATCCCCGCGCTGTTCGACACGGTCGCGCAGTGGCGCGCCGAGTCGATGCAGGTCGTCAACTGGGGCGGGTTCCACGGCCACCGGCAGGTCGAGCTGTCCGGCACCGCGACCCTCATCTCCGGCGCGTCCGGCACCGGCAAGTCCACGCTGATGGACGCGTACCTGGCCGTGATGATGCCGTCCGACGTGCCGTTCAACGGCGCCTCGAACGACGCCACGACGGGTCGCGCGCGCAGCGCCGACCAGCGCAACCTGCTCACGTACCTGCGGGGCAAGGTCGACACCCGCCGTGACCCCGAGTCCGGTGCACTGCGCGACGTCAACCTGCGCGGCGACGACCAGACCACCTGGGGCGCGGCCGCGGTCACGTTCCGGAACGACGACGAGCGGCGCTTCACGGTGCTGCGGGCGTACATCGTGCCGAAGCGTGCGCGGGGCGTCGGCGACATCCAGATGACCATGGCGACGGTCGACGACACGTTCGACCTGCGTCGGCTCGAGGAGTTCGTGCCGACGCGGTTCCACCACCTCGAACTGACCGGACGCGTACCGGGGCTGGTGATCCGCGACACCTACCAGGAGCTCGCGTACACGCTGCAGACCCGGCTCGGCATCGGCGACTCCGGCGGCGGGAACCGGGCGATGCGCCTGCTCGCGCGCATCCAGGCCGGGCAGCACCTGCCGACCGTCGACGCGCTGTACAAGTCGCTCGTGCTCGAGACCCCGGGCACCTACGAGGCGGCCGACCGCGCCCTCGCGCACTTCTCCGCGCTCGACGAGGCGTACGAGGCGATGGACACCGAGGAGCGCAAGGTCCGCATCCTCTCCCCGATCACCGACCTGCACGACGAGATCGAACGCTCGAAGGCCGCGGCCGAGGCCCTGGACGGCATCGCCACCGGCGCCGAGGTCTCCCCGTTCGCGCACTGGACGGCCTCGCGGAAGCGGGACCTGCTCGACGCCGAGGTGGACCGCAACGGCCGGGAGCGCACGGCGTCCCGCGCCGAGGTCGCCGCCGCCGAAGCCCGGCACGCCGCCGTGGAGATCGAGCTGCGTGACGCCGAGGCGCGGCTGCGCGACCAGGGCGGCAACGCGCTCGCCCAGCTCGAGGACCGCATCGAGCGACTCACCCGTGAGCGCGACGCGGTGGTCCGGACCCGGGCGACGTTCGACGAGCGCACAGCGGTGCTCGGCACGTCCGTCGCGACCGAGGCCGACTTCACTGCCGCGCAGCGCAGTTCGCACGAGTTCCTCGGTTCCTACGCTGCTTCGCGCTCGTCGTTGGACGACCGCCGCGACGCCCTGACGCGCGAGGAGTACCCGCTGCTCGACCGGGAGCGCTCGCTGCGCCAGGAGCGGCAGTCGCTCGAGCACCGTCAGGGCGCGATGCCCCTGCCGATGCACGAGGCCCGGCTCGCGATGGCCCGGGCCGCCGGCATCGACCCCGCCGACCTGCCGTTCGTCGCCGAACTGCTCGACGTGCAGCCCGGCGAAGAGCGCTGGCGCACGGCGATCGAGTCCGTGCTGGCCCCCGTCGCCCGCACCCTGCTGGTCGACCAGGACCGCCTCGGCGCGTTCAGTGAGGCGATCGACGCGCTCCGCCTGCCCGTCCGCGTGCAGTTCGAGGGCGTACCGACCGGACCACACCTGGACCTCGACGGCGATCCCGCGATGGTCTCCGGCAAGCTCGCCATCAAGCACTCGCCGTTCAGCACCTGGGTGCGGGAGCGGATCGAGTCGGACCGCACCGACGCCCGTTGCGTCACCGACGCCTCGGAGCTCGGTGGTGGTGGCCGGCGCGTGACCGAGTCCGGCCAGCTCCGCGACGGCCGGCGTGGTGCGCACGGTGACCGCCGCCAGGCGAACGTCATCGGCTTCACGAACGAGGCCCGCGTCGCCGCCGTCGAGCAGGAGCTCGCGTCGATCGCGCAGGACCTCGCCACGCTCGAGGCCCGTCGCACCGACGTCGCGCAGGACCTCACCGCGCTCGACGTCCTCCGCGCCGCGCACCAGCACGTCGTCGACGTGACCTGGGACGCCATCGACGTCCAGGGAGTCGAGACCTCGCTGGCACGCCTCGACGAGGAACGGCAGGCGCTCCTCGCCGCCGACGACGGCCTCCGGACCCTGCGCGCCTCGGTCGCCCGCCTGCGGAAGTCGCTCGACGAGACCGCCGACCGCCGCTCCGCCGCGCGGCTCTCCGTGCAGCGCCTCGAGGAGCGGCACGCCGTGCTCGTCGACGGCCAGGACGCCGCCGCCGAGATCCTGGAGCGCTTCGAGTCGTCACCGGGCTCGGTACCGGACGCCGAACAATCCCGGCTGTTGTCTGAGACGTTCGCCGAGGTCGGGGCACCGGACGGTGTGGACGGTTTCGACGACGCCACCCGACGGCTCCGACGACGCCTCGAGGAGCGGCTGTCGCAGGCACTCGACGGTGCCGCAGCGGCCTCGACGTCGTTGACGCTCACGTTCCAGCGGTACCAGGACGCCTGGCCGGACCCGAACCTCGGCACCGGCGTCGCGTCGTACCCGGACTACCACGCCATCCTCGACCAGATCGTCGCGACCGGCCTGCACGCCCGCCGCACCGAGTGGCGTCGGCGGCTGTCGCAGTGGAGCGGCGAGGACCTCGTGCCGCTCGCCGGGGCCTTCGACCGGGCCGTCGTCGAGATCGAGGAGCGCCTCGAACCGGTCAACGAGATCCTGCGGGACCTGCCGTTCGGCGCCAACCGCGACCGTCTGAAGATCCAGATCCGGCGGGTCACGCGCGAGGACGTCACCGCGTTCCGCCGCGAGCTCCGCGCCCTGTCCGCCTCGGTCGACGCCGAGCTGACCGACGACGTGCTCGAGACCCGGTTCCGCCGGCTCCGGCGCTTCATGGCCGTCATCCGCCCCGACCCCGACGCTGCCCGTGGCCGCACCACGCAGCGCGACGCCGTGCTCGACGTCCGGCGGCACATGGAGATCACGGCGGTCCGCTACGACACGTCGGGCAACGACCTCGGTGTGTACTCGTCGCTCGGTGACAAGTCCGGTGGTGAGACGCAGGAGCTCGTGGCGTTCATCGTCGGTGCGGCGCTCCGCTACCAGCTCGGCGACGAGACCCGGCCCCGGCCGCGGTTCGCCCCGGTGTTCCTCGACGAGGCGTTCATCAAGGCGGACTCGGAGTTCGCCGGTCGTGCGGTCACCGCGTGGCTGCGGCTCGGGTTCCAGCTGGTGGTGAGTGCGCCGCTCGACAAGGTCACGGCGCTCGAGCCCTCGATGGAGCGGCTGCTCTCGATGCGCAAGCACCCCGAGACCGGTCACTCGTCCATCACCGAGATCGCCCGGGTCCCCGCCGACGCCTGACGCTTGCCGAGAGGTCACGAACTGTCGGGAGGCGGCGGCGCCGCCGACAGTTGGTGACCACTCGACGCGCGGCAGGCGGCGTGTCCTGACCACCCGGCACGCGCTGTGGGGGCGCCCGGCGACGGCCTGGAGGCGCGGGGCGAGCCCGCCACGGGCGTCCCGGCCGCTCGTCCGCCGGTCGCAACACCCCGCTCACCTTCGCGCACTGGTCACGATGCGTCGCCTGGCGGCGCCGCCGCCGACGGCCTGCGACCACTCGGAGCACGGCCGACGCGATGTCCTGACCACCCGGCGGGTGCTTCGTCAGCGTGTCGACAGGCGCCGCACAGACGTTCCTTGACCACTCGCCGCTACGGTGATGGCGTGTTCGGACGCCGCTCCCCCAAGC